>JAITHT010000016.1 GCA_031279825.1 Desulfovibrio sp.
GCTTCCCGGATGGGCACGCGGCCTTGATGCTGGTGGCAGCTCGCCTACGCTACATGGCAGGACAAAAGTGGGGTACGCAACGGTATATGAGCATGAAACAAGAAGTATCGGCATAGAGCCGGAGCCGTCACGGCCCTCGCAGCCGCGATATATTTGAGGGATATCGCTCGCAAGGCACGCGCCGACTCCTCAAGGCACCGCCAAAACCGACATTACTTGGCTACTACAAAATGTGCGAAAAATTCTGGACACTACCCGGATTTTGGCTTTAAAAGATGGAGGCGCACATGGAGCGAATTGAAGCCGTCAGAAGGCTCAAAGAATTGGAAGGTCAAGACTTGCATGCGCTTGCCAATTAATATGGAGTTACAGTGGCATACAAGATGATAGGCAGTAATGGCTTGAAAAGGGAACTGCTGCCTGAAAAGATACCGGCGAACTGAGACAACACAGATGCCTTGACTTGACTCATAAAGGCTGATACCGTCCGCATGAAGCCGCAAAAATCGTTGGTATTACTGCTGGTACAAAACTATTTTGTAAATATTTTATTTTATTATATATTAAATTCTGACAGGAGTACTATTTTGTATAATAGAGCCTAAATATTTTATTCAATTATTTCACGATAAAAACAGTTAAATCAAAATAACTTTGAAACGCTGCACTCGCCGCCCTCGGCGAAAACACGTTTCGCCTGCTCCTCGTGCGCGAGAGCCGACGCTTACGCTGTCGGTTGCCAGAGCATTTTCAAAGTGAAAATGCTCTGTGTGAGGCGTTATTGCCATAAAGACATGGGCTACATAGATTTGAACATGGCGATAAGCCGTTTTTTCGTAAGGATTTGTCTGAAATCCGGGCCGAGGGCATTGTTCAAAGGCTTTTCGTGAATAATAGTGCCCTGGTACAGTGCGTCATATTGTTCATCCGTCAGGTCGGCGCAAATGCCCCTGGGCAGGACGACCTTCTGTCGGGCCATCATTTCTGTAAACTGATCATATTCTTCGGGATAAATATCCTTAAGCACGGAAAGAGCGTAACAGTTCGCCTTGCCGTGCGGCAGATGCAGGACGATGGAAAGGCCGGCCGAAAGAGGGTGCACCACGCCCACATTGCCGGCGGCCATGCCGCCGATGTAGGAGGCGACGGTCATTTTTTCCAGATTTTCCTCACGCATCATATCCCCTGAGGCGAGAAAAATCTCCCGGCACATGGTGATGGCCGTTTGAGAAAGCGTATCAACGATAATATTGCGGTAGCCGCCGCGGTAGGATTCGAAACAATGCATGAAAGTATCCATGCCGGTAAAGAAAAATTGATCTCGCGGCACTGTCCGGGTAAGCGATGGGTCAAGCAACAGTTGATCGTAGACGGTATAATCGCTGTTCATGCCCAATTTAAGCTTGCGCCGCATGTTGGTCAGCACGCAGGTACGCGAAACTTCCGCCCCCGTGCCGGCAAGTGTGGGTACTCCTATTTTATAAACAGCCGGGTTTTTTACTAATTCCCATCCCTGATATGCCTCCGCCTTGCCCGGATTCGTGAGCAGGTTTCCCACGGCCTTGGCTGTATCCAGCGTAGCGCCGCCGCCTATGCCCACAAGACAGCAGGGCAGGCCGCCGTTAAGCATCGCCTTGGCCGCATCCGCCAGGTCGTCCACGAATTCGACCGTGGGCTCGCTGCCGGTATCCACGAAAAAAACTTTGTCTCCGGGCGCTGCCGGCAGCTTCCCTGCCAATTCCTTATCCTGAAAATAGTGATCCACATAAAAAAAGACCGGGCCGCCCTCGGCCCGTTTCGGCTCAAGCAGTTCTCCCAGATGAGAAAAAGCGCCGAAACCCAGCATATAATATGGAACGTTTTTTGTGTTGCGCGTGGTGGACATGACGGCCTCCCGGTCAGTGATGGCGAATCGGCGAAATATTCTCGCGTCATTGGGCTCCCATAGAGAATGCTTCCGGGAAAGTCAAGCAGTGCGTAACACGGCGGCAAAGCTCATTTCAGAGCATTTTAGCGTATATAAGTAATGAACTTGCTCTGGGCGGCCTTTGTCGCCGCCGCTTATTCTCCTGCTTTGGGATGCGCTTTGTCGTAAACGGCCATCAGATGGGCCAGATTGAGATGTGTATATCGCTGGGTGGTGGTAAGGCGAGAATGTCCCAGGAGTTCCTGCACGCTACGCAGATCCGCTCCGGCTTCCAGGATGTGTGTGGCGAAAGAATGGCGCAGGCCGTGGGGGGAGACAGGTTGAGGCAGGCCTGCCCGGCGGCAGAGGTATTCTATGATACGCTGGGCTTCTCGCCGGTTCAACCGCCGTCCTCGTGCGCCTACAAAGAGAGCGCGTTCTTCCGGCGCCGCAAGAACAGGGCGCAGAAACAGCCAGACGGAGAGTGCCTTTTTTGCGGCATCCGTCATAGGAGCCAAGCGCTCCTTGCCTCCTTTACCGAGGATGCGGACGGCCCCCCCGGAGTCTGCGGAAAGTCGCCCGGCGTCCAGAGACAGGGCTTCAGAAATGCGCAAGCCGGAACCGTACAGTAATTCGGCAAGGCAAAGGTCCCGTGCGTCCAAGGCCCGCTTGCGGTCCGGATTATGAGCCGCGTTTGCTTCTTCTTCGGCGTTTTCCCCGGCGAGCGCTATTCTTGCGCCTCTTTGAGGCGCATTTTTTTTGTAGGCGCGTCCGGCTGAAGGGGTGATGCAGGGAAGGGCCGTTTCAGGCGTTTTTCTCGGGGTATCAAGCACGGCGAATGCCTGATCCACATTCAGTATGTCCGGATGCCGTTTTTCGGTTTTGGGATTGTTCATGCCTTCGGTAGGCAGCAGTGTCAGCATGCGCATGCGGGCGCAGAAGCGGAAAAAAGCGCGCAGGGATGAAAGTTTGCGCCCTACGGAGCTTTTGTTCACTCCCCGTCGGTGCAGGTCCGCCAAAAACTGCTGCACATGTTTACGACCGATATCCGCCGGGCGCGTCAAGGAGAGGTGTTGCCGGGCAAGCAGAGCATCGAATTGCAGCACATCCCCGGCATAGGCATCTACCGTCGCCGGAGAATAGCCTTTTTCAAGATCCAGGTGGGCAAGAAACATTTCCACTGTCTCAGGAATGGGTCCATCGGGCAAAAAATATCCTTTTTTTGTCTTCATGCCGGGACTCCTGATTTCGCGTTTTCCGCGAGATATCGTCTAGCAGTCAGTGATAGAGATAGAATGATTGAACCGGCATGGAAAAAGGTCCGCCCAATCCTGCAACGCGCGGGTTATACCGTAAACAACACGGCACAGAGCCACAATCAGGAGGGGCGGACCATCCAAATACGTTATTTTTTCTTCAGCCACGGCATCATGGCGCGCAATTCCTTGCCCACCGTTTCGATGGGATGCTGCGCCTGCATACGGCGCATGGCCTTGAAGCTGGCCATATTTGCCTGATTTTCAAGGATGAAGTTGCGAGCGAACACGCCTTGTTGGATATCCGCAAGAATGGCCTTCATCTCTTTTTTGGTTTCCTCAGTGATGATGCGCGGGCCCGAGACGTAAGAGCCGTATTCGGCGGTATCGCTGATAGAGTTGCGCATGGCCCCGAGGCCGCCCTCATAGATCAGATCCACAATCAGCTTTACTTCGTGCAGGCACTCAAAATAGGCCATTTCCGGAGCATACCCTGCCTCCACCAGGGTCTCGTATCCCGCCTGGATCAAGTCGCTGAGACCTCCGCAAAGAACAGCCTGCTCGCCGAAAAGGTCTGTTTCCGTCTCTTCGCGAAAGGTGGTTTCAATAACACCGGAACGCGCCCCACCCACGCCTTTGGCATAGGCCAGGGCCTTGGCGAGAGCCTTGCCGGTGGCGTCCTGATGAATGGCGACAAGGCACGGCACGCCACCGCCTTCCACATAGGTACGGCGCACGAGATGCCCCGGCCCCTTGGGAGCGATGAGAAATACATCGACATCCTTGGGAGGGACAATCTGGTTGAAATGAATATTGAAGCCGTGAGCGAAAAGAAGCGCTTTGCCCGCCTTAAGATGCGGCTTAATATCACGCTCGTACACGCCCGCCTGATATTGATCGGGCAGCAGGATCATAATCAAATCGGCCGCGGCTGCCGATTCAGCGGCAGAGAGCGGAGCGAAACCGTGTTCCTTGGCCAGATCGTAATTAACGCCTCCGGGACGCTGGCCGACCACAACCTCAAGGCCCGAGTCCCGCAGATTCTGGGCATGGGCGTGCCCTTGGCTGCCGTAGCCGATGACGGCTACGGTCTTTCCCTTCAATACCGCCAAATCGGCATCTTTTTCATAATAAACCTTCATTGTTTCTCCTTAGTATCTAATTGCAAAAATTTCAAGTATATTTTTTGCGGATATTTTTGTAGGTTCGTCGGCTGAAAAATATGGTTTTCAGCCGACTTGCGCCGCCTTCGTCGGCGCAAGTCCTTCTAGGATTTTATAATGTTTACTTTTGCAAGTAAACATTAGGATACTCTTCCCGCAAATATGGTGACACACTTTCCCGCCAGGTCAGAGTTCCGGCTGCATGCTCCTTCTCATGGCCATGGTGCCGGTACGTATGACTTCTTTGATGCCGAACTTGTTCAGCAGGTTGATGATAGCGGTAATTTTCTCATAATTGCCGGTGGCCTCAAGGCTGAGATCCATGAGACTGACGTCAACGACCTTGCAACGGAAAATATCGGCGATGCGAAGGACTTCGCCGCGCCGGGAATCGTCCGCCTGCACCTTGATCAGCATCATCTCCCGCTCGACGGCGGCGATGTTTTGAAAATCCACAACTTTGACGACTGTTATAAGTTTACGCAGTTGCTTGACGATTTGCTCCATGATCTGCTCGTCGCCGGAGGTGACTATGGTCATGTGCGAAATCCCCTGCTCAAGCGTCGGAGCGACGTTAAGGGATTCGATGTTAAAGCCCCGTCCGCTGAAAAGTCCCACCACACGGGAAAGGACGCCGGGTTCGTTTTCCACAAGAACAGAAAGCGTATGTCGCATGGTGGGCCTCCTAGACCAAAAGCATTTCATCCAGGGCCGCGCCGGCGGGAACCATGGGGTAGACGTTTTCCTCGCGAGCGACTTTGACGTCGATAAGAGCCGGGTTGGGCGAGTCGAGGGCCGTTTGCAACATATCGGCAAGCTTGGAAGCGTCGTCAATGAGATAGCCTTCAGCGCCATACGCATCCGCCAGTTTAACAAAATCCGGCTGGCCGTCCATACAGGTGGACATGTAGTTCTGCTTGTAAAAAAGTTCCTGCCACTGGCGGACCATACCGAGATATCGGTTGTTGAGAATGACTATCTTCACCGGCAGCTTGTTCTGCACGATGGTGGCGAGTTCCTGGATATTCATCTGGATGGAGGCATCGCCGGCAATGCCTATTACCAGCCTGCCCGGCAGGGCGACCTGCGCGCCCATAGCCGCGGGCAGGCCATAGCCCATGGTGCCGAGGCCGCCGGAAGACAAAAAGGTCCGCGATTTTGTATATTTGAAAAACTGCGTGGCCCACATCTGATGCTGGCCCACTTCCGTGGTGATGACAGGGTATTTGTTCTTGGTCAGTTCATAAAGACATTCAATCACCTGCTGCGGCTTGATTTCTCCGTTTTTCACATAGGTAATGGGATGCGCCTCCTTGTGGTGGACGATGGAGGACAACCACTCGTCATGCGCCTTTTCCCAGTCCTTTTCATCGGCTCTTGCCGCAAGCACATCGGAAAGCCCGATGATGGCCTGACGGCAATCGGAGACGACAGGCACGGCCACATTAACGTTTTTGCGGATGGACGTGGGATCGACGTCAATATGGATAATGCTGGAGCGGCTGGCAAAGGCGGAAATCTTGCCGGTAACGCGATCGGAAAAGCGGGTGCCCACGGCGACAAGCACATCCGCTTCGTTTACGACCCTGTTGGCCACAACGGAACCGTGCATACCCACCATGCCGCACCAAAGCGGGTGCGTACCCGGAAAACTCCCAAGCCCCATAAGGGTGGAGACAACGGGAATCTTATAGCGCATCGCTAAATCACTCAGTAAATCCGCCGTATTGGAAGCGACGACGCCTCCCCCGGCAAGGATGAGGGGCTGTCTGGCTTTCAGGATCAAATCCGCCGCGCGGCGCAGTTGTACCAGGTTAGGCTTGTACGTCGGATTATAGCTGCGCATGCGCACTTCTTCCGGCCAGATAAAATCCGTTTTCGAAATAACGATATCTTTGGGTAAATCCACCAATACCGGTCCCGGTCTTCCTGTCCTGGCCAAATAGAAGGCCTGGCGGATAATGCCGGCCATCTCCTTGATGTTTTTGATAAGATAACTATGCTTGGTGCAGGGGCGGGTAATACCGATGATATCCACTTCCTGAAAGGCGTCGTTGCCTATCATGCCCGTGGGGACCTGGCCCGTGAGTATTACCATGGGGATGGAGTCGGAATACGCGGTGGCAATCCCGGTGACCGCATTGGTGGCGCCGGGACCCGAAGTAACCAGGCAGACGCCTACTTTGCCCGAAACGCGGGAATAGCCGTCGGCGGCATGAACGGCAGCCTGTTCATGCCGTACCAGGATGTGCCGTAAGGTATTTTGGTGGCGGGACAGCTCATCGTAAATATCAATGACAGCGCCGCCGGGATAGCCGAAAATCGTATCTATCCCCTCGCGTCCAAGACATTCCACCAGTATCTGAGCCCCTGTAAGCTCCATGGATCTCACTCCTCAGTGGCGTATTTATTCAACAAAGCCACAAGTTTAGTTTTTCCTTCAAGCTTCTGCTTTTTTATCTGACGGACCTGGGTCTGTTCATCGGGCGTCAGATACGCCTTACTTTCAAGTTTCTCCAATTGCTTGTTGAAAAGAATATGGTTTTCCCACAATACCTTGACATCGGGATGATCCGGGGCCAGCTTTTCAAGCAATTCCAATTCCTTTCTTTCCACAATGCACCTCCATATATGCATATATGCCTATGGTCAGCGTAATGCCCAACAGGCTCCCGGACGCGCGTTTCGCGCAAGGGCCCGCACACGACGTCACTTTGGAACGGGTAAAGGACAGGCCAGCCTACTCCAGTCAGGCGCATCGTCCGTAGCGATATGCAGCCGCTTTTCCCGTCCGCTTGCCCCAGAAAGAAGGGTCACCTGCGAGAGCCTCAATCCCAAGGCTTTTGCCACAAGGGCCAACAGGGCCTTGTTAGCTTTATTTTCCACAGCCGGGGCGGCCAGGCGAACGCACAGCCTGCCGTCCGTTAATCCGGTGAATTCGGATCGCTTCGCCCCCGGTCTGACCCGGACAAGCACGCGCCATCCGTCCGCCGTCGCTTCGGCAAACACCGGAAGATTGAGTTCTCGAGTCATCATATCCCTACTGGTTTCCATTCTTTTTCCCACTTCGATCCTGGATTTCCTGACGGCGGTTCGCCGCGGAAACGGCGCGATCCATACGGGTGTCTTCCATCTGCCCGAGTTCCAGCAACTTCAGGTGCCCCTCTATGACCGAGCGCACTTTGAATTCAAACTGTGCTTTTAATTTACGCGCTTCTGAAATTTCATCAAGGATGCGCGCCAAACGCAAATTAGCCTGACTGGTAATTGTTTCCGCACGGTTGTGCGCCGCTTCGATGACAAGCTGCGCTTCTTTCTGCGCCGCGGCCTTGATGTCATCCGTCATTCTTTGCGAAGCGAGCAGTGTTTCCCTGAGGGCGTTTTCCCGCTCAAGGTATTCCGCCAGCCGCCTTTCCAACTGGGAAACCAGGTTGCCCAAACGCACGCGATCATCGCCGAGGCGGGCCATGGTATCCGCCGCGTCCTGTAAAAAGCTGTCAACTTCCTCAGGATCGTATCCGCGTAGCGCACGGGAAAAGGTACGGTTCAACAGGTCGATGCGATTAACGGCCATGCGCGCCTCTGTAAGATTGCCACATCTCAACGCCATACCGGCCACGGCGAAAATACGTTTTTTCGCGTCTTGCGGGGCGTATCGGCAGCGTTTCGCGGTATCGGGGAGCGGGCGTTTTCACGAAGAAAGCGCCCGTGTGGGAAAAACCGCCGCAAGGCTCCCGCATCACATCGAATGTATAGCTTGCAACAATGATTTGACAATAACCATCTTCACCAATTGCACGGCAAGCAGCAAAACCACGGGAGAAAAATCAAGCCCGTTGGTGTAGGTAAAAGGCAGGTATTTACGGATACGCCATAGCAACGGTTCAGTCAGGTTGCGCAAGGTACGAACGACGGGGTTGTAGGGATCGGGATTCACCCAGGAAATCAGGCATGCCGCAATCACTATAAAAGAATACAACGACAGGGTCATATCCACGACATACACGACGGCTTCAAGTATGTTGGCGAAAATAAACATTTTTCCTCCAGGGGAAAATTACGGCCGCATCCGTTTCACATACATATAACTATTATCCGTCCTTCACAAGAGGCGCGACCCGCTGCATCATCTGGAAAAAATCCGAAACATGCAGATCGGCGTTGAGGGCTTTGTTTCTGAAAGCCCAAAAAGGCACGCCGGCGCTTCCGGCGGCCTGCTCATCCACTGACGAGTCCCCAAGAAAGGCTATCCGGCGCGCGTCCACCTTCCATGCCTCGACAATGGACATCAGCCCGGCGGGATGCGGTTTAGGCGGACTGTTGCCTGCGGTCATGACGGGGGAGAAGAAAGACTCCAGGCTGAAGTAGCGCAGCAACTCCGCAACGGAATTGTTGCGGTTGGTCAGGATAGCCAGACGGACGCCTTTTTGCCGCAGCCAGAAAAGCGCCTCAGGCAGACCCGGCTCAAGGGAGAGCATGGGAAGAATTCGTGTAGTGTAGTTTATTTTGCCGGCGGCGTCGCGCGCCTTCTCGCGGCGCCGCGGCGGGATAATCCGCTCAAGAGCCTCATCCACCGACGCCATGTGGCAAAAATCCTCCTCCTCAGCCGAAATAGGGGCGAGTTGCACGGCGTGGCGGATGAGATTGTAGTATTCAATGTTGGAACGGCGGGAATCAAACATCACGCCGTCCACGTCGAACACCAGCCCCTTGAGCCCGCTGTCGATTGTATTGTGCCGTCCTCGGACGGCAGGACCACCCGCCATATCAATGTCTCCCTGTTCCGCGAGGTCGGCGTCAGGTGGGCAAAAGGTCCGCCGCATCCGCCGCCAGCACTTCATATTCTTTTTGCATCCATGGGCGAAGCGCCGGGCACGAACGCCTGCCGACCAGGCGCCATGCAGGCGCGCGGGCAGATGTCAGTCCGCGCAGCGCTTCTTCCGGCGCATCCGGAAGAAGATGCACCCGCTTCGCAGGGCAAGACAGCAACAGGCACTCCGCACGAAGATCGTGGATCATCTCCGCGTCCGCGGTCAAAAGCGCCGTGTTATCCGGCAAAAAAGGGAACACGGCTTCCAGCAGCACCCGCCAGGATATCGGAGGTTTCCGGTGTTTTTCTTCATACCCGGACGGCGTCTGCGTCCGCCGCCGGGCATTTTTGTCATCTTCGGATCCGCCTTCGCCGAGAACGTCGCGCAACGATTCTTCAGCCTGAGCGAAACGCTTTTCCAGATTCGCCGCATCATGGCTATATCCTTCGAAGGTATAGGCCAGAAGCAGCACTTTTTGGCTATCCACCAACATCCGCCGCAACGACGGCCCGTCCGGACGACCTTCTTCCCCCTTTCCCCTTCGTTCCGGAGAGGGGTGCCCTGCGGGAAAGGAAGCTCCGTTGTCCGGAAGGGAGATATTCTCCATCGCCGCAACATCACCGGCTATTTCCTCGCGAGAGGTCTCCTCGAAAAAACGCGAAGCGGACGCTTGGCTCCGTATTCCGTCGGGGCCGAGATATTCTCCAAGGCGCAATAATTCTTCGAGAGCGGCCCGCGCTTGCGCCGGCCCCAAAGGCAAGGCGCGGCGGAAAGCATCCTCTTCCGCCGCGAATCTGCGCCCGGATCGCGGATAGTCGGTCGGTTCCTCCAGCCCGCATGGAGCGCGAAAGGCCAGATTGCGCGTCCACACGGGTACGGATGCAGGATGCAGGTGAGGAACGTAACATACGGCGGAAACACTCATGGGATCCTCTCCTGTCCTCATTTTTTCCCTCAATGCCTCCGCCCGTGAAGACGACGCGCATTTTCCGGCTACGCGGAATCATAACGATATTGTATGTATAGCAGGGAGAAGGAGACAAAACAACTCCAACTCATTGCATACATCAGCCATCGGCCGATGTATGCGGATTGCCCCGATGAAAAACGCGCTTTTCAGCCCGCTCCGGCGGCTTTGCCGTCGTGCCCGCCCACCGGGCGGCCTCGGAAAGCCACTGCATAATACGGTATGAAATGACTTCTCATGAGAGCGGAGGAAAAATTTCACTGGGTATGCTGCGCCGCCACAAAACCTGAAGGGGGAGGCGGCGGCTGCGGCACTCCCAGAACCGAGTGGAAAAACGAAAGGAGAAAGCGGTTCCGCTGCTCGGCCACGGCGTTGCGCTCATCCCCTATCAGGCGGCCGCAGGCTTCTCCGAGATTCGTCATAGTATCCTTGGAACAGCGAGCGAACAGCGAAAAATGGTCCGCAGCCGCAAGAAAAAGAAGTTCGGGCGGTATGGGCAGACTGCCGTGCAAAGGCCGGGAATGCGTACGTGGAGGATACACGGTATCCTGCCCGGCTTCAATCAGAGCCACAGGCAGTTGTACGCCGGACAAAGCCTCACGGCTGAAAAGCATACCGCCCGCCGGGGCCATGAGGGCGATGCCCCGTATTTTACGCGCATCAGGCGATCTCCTGTGGGCAAGAGGACCGGAAGCCTTTGTCGAAAACGCGTCGGGAGAGGAAGGGAAACCGGTGGAGTTCTCCGTCGTTACATTGCGAAATTGCGGGGAATCCTGCAGGGCTATATCCACAAAGGACTCTCCCGAATCTGTTCCTCCGAATAAGTGCCCGCCCTGGAAATCAAGAGCCGGAGTGTAAGTGACGACAGCCCCGGTGCTGTTGCCGGTCAGCGGCGCGGCAACCGGCGATTCCTCGGTGTCCGCCGCCGCCTCTTCATTGTCGGGGCTCTTCGAAAAAAAACGCGTCAGCAGGGAACGCCCCTTTCCTTTTTGTTCGGGCTTTGCGCGTTCTGAAGACAGGAGCACTGCAGGCGCGGGCATGAGTTCTGGAGCGTATAAATCCAGATAAGGAGCGAAAGCGCGCCGCCCCTCTCGCTCTATCGTAAGGTGCATTTCCGATACCAGGTGCAGGAGACGTTGCGCGGCCCAGGGGGCGCAAAAAGCGTCCGTGACGGGGGCACCGGCGCAATGCCGCGTGAAGAGTGAAGGATCAGGGATCGCTCCGGCAAGCTGAAGGGCCGTAATACCGCCGAACCCCACTCCCAAAAGGCCGATACGGGACTCATCCGTATACGGGGCGAATTCCGGCGAATCCAGCACCGTTTCCAGAGCGCGCAAAAGATGGCGAGGCCGCGCCCGCAACAGACGGGCCGTATACAGATCCGCGCTGTCGTTCTGATTGTCTCCCATATGCGTGGGGGAAATCACTATAAAACCGCCCGAGGCCAGGGACGCGGCCACATCATTGTTGGCGAAGCGATCGCTGGAGGTATCGTGGGATATGAGAATAACAGGATAAAAACCGGGAATAATGCGTCCGCGCTTGCTGGCCTCGACTATCCATCCTTCGCGCACACGTTCCGTTTGCGATACCGTACCGGGGTACCATACGGAAAAATCAAAACGTTCGCCGACATCCGGCTCCCATACGCCGAAGGTGCGCATGCCCACCGAATACCATATGGAAGTCATGCCGCCCCTTGACGGAAAACAGGGAAACGCGCCGAGCAGGGCAACGCAGAAAAACAGGCGGCACGCCGCGGGAAAAAAAGAAGGGCAGGAATGAAAAAAGCCATGCTTCGGCAAAGCGGCAAAAAAAAGATCACGCACGCGCATACGCCTTGTATACAGTACAAGATTCCGGGGAGCAAGCGTAGAGCGACAGGAATCCCGCAAAGGTCGCCCCTTCCGGTCTCCCGCCGCTCCCCGTTATACTCCCGTCCTCCCGCTTCCGCTCACAATCGCGCGCGGGTTACGAAGGGGATTCAGCTCACTTTATAGAAAGCGCTGGCCGCCGCGCCGCACACGGGACATTTGTCCGTATGCGGACCCTCATGGGTATAGCCGCACACGCCGCACAAATAGTAATCCACAGCGCTCACCTTGCCCTGCGCGTCCAGGGCCTTTTGGTACAACTGCGCATGGACTTTTTCCACGGCGTTGACATATTCCATATACGTTTTAACAGCCTTTTGATCTTCCGATGCCGCATCCTTGATCATATCCGGATACATCTTGGTGTATTCATAGGTCTCGCCATTAATGGCGTCTTTCAGATTATCAAGGGTGGAGCCGACCTTGCCGGCATTGCGCAAATGCGCATGAGCGTGGATGGTTTCCGCTTCGGCGGCCGCGCGGAAGAGTTTGGCCACCTGGGGCAAACCTTCTTTATCAGCCTGTTTGGCGTAAGCAAGATACTTGCGATTGGCCTGGGATTCACCGGCAAAAGCGGACATCAGGTTTTCCTGAGTTTTAGACATAAAAACCTCCTTATTATTAGTAATAATTATTGTTAAAGGAAAGAGCAGCCTTTGTAAAGGAAAAATTTTACGGGGAAAGGCATTTTTCCCCGCAAAATGATAAAAAATACCTCCCGGCAGCGGAGCGTCCCGAGAGATCGTTGTTGCCGGATGCGGCAAAGATTGGGAAAAAGGAGGGAGCGGAAAATGATGGGAAAAAACTAATACATGCGGATATATTCATCAAGGCTTTCCGCCGTGCAATTGCGGCTTACCCAGAAGGCCGAAGACCACACCATGATGGCCGTGGCCTGCGTATCGTCAAGGCGCTTTATTTTCGCTTCAAGGGCGCTTTTGCTGGCGCCGTGCACGGCATGGAGGTTGTTGAGTTCGCAGGCGTCCATAACGCGTAAAAGCAGATAGGAGGTTCTGGTGGTATCCGGAAGAAGGCGTACATCTTTATAGGATTCGACGATGGTCTTCAGTTCAGCGGGGCTGAAGACGCCTTTCAAAGCCATTATGGCTCGGAAAAAGGTATCCACCGCCCAAGGCAAAATAAATTCAGCCCCAGCGCTTTTCGTACGAAAATAGTCTTTCAACCAGCGTTCCTGTTCACTGTTGATTCTGGCGGCTACCTGCGGCATGGTTCCTCCGTGAACTCCGGAATTTTCTTTTCCATACGCTGCTCCGGCAATAAAATCAAGAATAAATCTAGGTTTTGATCATATTTTTTGGGTTCGCGCCCTTTGACCTCCCGCATGTCACATGTGAACTGCCCTCACATCCGTTACGCGTATGGCAAAGTCAATCTGTAGCGTGGGCCTTGAGACCCACGCTACAGATTGACTCCGCAATTACTCCGTCAGACCGTTGCGGCTTTTCGCGCGAACATCCGGACATCAGCCGAAAAGTCACGGATGCGTTTATTGCGCGCCGCCTTCGGCGGCGGCGGTCTGACGGGCCTGTCCGCTCCTGTGGCAGGGCCTGCATCCCTGTAAAGCAGGGTATTTAGAAGGAACTTCCGCTGCCAGTTTGGAATGGCAACCAAGGCAGGAGCGGTCCGAAGCCTTGGAGTGAAAGGCCATGAACATACTCATGGGGTCGCGTTCGCGCGCGCCCGGTTCGGCGTGGCAATCCTCCCGGCAGGAGGAAAAGGGAACATCGGACGACGTTTCATGGTGACAATGGATACAGCCGATGTCCCTGTGCGATCTGTGGGAAAAAACAACGGTCATCCGTTTGGAAGATCCCCCTTCTATGACGATGGGCTTGTTTTTGATCGCGCCCATCTTCTTGGGTTCCCCGGCCCGCAGATCGCCGGTCCAGATACAAGCCGCTGCCAACAGGAGTATAATCAGGTATTTCATATATCCGCTCCTTGTATGCCGCGCGTCCGGCCTTGCCGGATTGAGTCCGGGCGTTTTTTCGCATCGGGACCGCAACCGGGCCAAGCTCGGAGCAACATGGCTTAAAACATATTCCAGAAGGAAGGCATGAGCGGGCGCAGTTTTTTACGCGCCGCCACCATATCCAGATGCATCATGCCCATGGCCATGGCGTCCGGATCCGGCACAAACTCGCGTTCACGCAGATCCACGGCGGGACAATAGGCTTTGCATTGAGTGCACCATTCCAGGCGCTCGCCGTGCGAGACACCGCTTTCACGCAATATTTCGATAACGCCGCCGCCCTCGGCCGAACAGGCGGGGCAGGCGCTGCGCCTGAACTTCCAGTCCGCGCCGCACCGGCCGCAGTATAAATGCTTTTTGCCGCCGCCGCCGGCGAGAAAGGCGTTTTTTTCATCCAGTTCCGGTTTGTTCAGCCAACCCGCCGACGGCATGGCTCCGCAAACCGGGCAATATCCCTGCTGCCAGATGTCGCCCTCGTTCCAGGGGCTTCTCTCTTTGGCGGAAAGGGCCACGGCCACCATTGCCCTGAGTACGGCGGACACCACAAAGGCGGAAACGAATTCCAGCATAAGGGGCTCAAGACCGTTATCCCGGGCGATGCGCGCCACGGCGCCGCTGTTGTCGGAGGCTACCGCCTCCATTAGTGCCGGGCGGCTTTCACGGCTGTCTGGCCCGTCCGTATCCGGGGGACGCAAAAAATAGCCCCTGAGGGCGGGCATGCTCGCGGCCACGGCCCGCATGCCTTCAAACAGGGGCAGCAGTTTCCCGGCGCTTTGACGTACGGCTTCGGCAGCGCCGTCAAAACTCAGTCCGGCGAACAGCGATACTCCCTGCCGCAGGCGATCCTCCTGTATTTCGGGCAGCGTCAGGCCGCAGGCGCGTATGCGATCCTCCAGTTCTCCGGTCAATTCCGCCCGCGCTGTCAGCAGGGGTTCAAAAGCCCGCAGCACGGGCTTAAGTACGGGACGCCAGGTAATGATCTCGTCGATGGTACGAGAGGGAGTTCGCGCCGAATTGAGGCGGGATGCGGGCATTGATACTCCAGATAAACCGGGAGGACGGGCCTTCCGCTGAAAGATGACGGCAACGCCGGGACGGGTTGCGCGGCAGTATACGGCCGCGGACCGGTTCGTGTTTTTTCCCCTCCCCGCCGGCGAGCGGGTCGCCGGCGGGGAGGGGAACCCGAAAGGCCCCGGGTTCATCACAGGACGATGAGCCCGGGGCCGGGTTTTACAGAAAGGCGGCGTACTCGTAATAGTGTTCCTTGTCGTCCGCCAGCAGATAGATGACGCTTACGTCCCGCATGTCGGCAAGAAACGCCTTGGGGAAACGGGTTTTGATTTTTTCCAGGCGTTTCAGGGCCACGGGCAGCACTTCTTCCCTTTCGCCGAAAACCATGGTCCCGGTGGGGCAGGTTTTGACGCAGATGGGCTGCATGCCCACCGACACACGGTCGATACACATATCGCACTTCGTCAGTCTTTTTGTTTTGGGATCAAGTCTGGGTATGTTGTACGGGCAGGCGTCAATGACGGCCCGGGCGTCCTCGGGGGCGAGTTCCGCGGTTTTTTCCGTGGTCAGCACGGCTCCGGTTTTGGGATCCCGGATCATGGCCCCGGGCACGGCCATATCGGCCACGTCCTTGCAGACGGGGATCAGACAGTGGCGACACTGATCAGGAAAGAAATTCCAGACAACGTCGCCCTTTGTATCCAGATATTCGTGAAAGCGCACGATCTTCAGGTTGTTGGGGTTCAGGTCCGGGGGATTCTGGTGCGAGCCGCGTTGCTTCGTCTCGTTGGCGGGCAGATCATGCCATTCCTTGCAGGCCAACTGACAGCCCCGGCATGCCGTGCACCTTGTGGTGTCAATCAGAAACGTTTTCGGCATAGCTGTACTCCTTGGCGGGCGCGTCCCCGGAAAGGACGCGCCCCCGTTCGTTTAGCCTATTTCGGTCAGCTTGTCGGCCTTATACAGGTTGACGCAGCACGCCTTGGATTCCGGTATGGTCGTGTTGGGGTCGTAAGCCCCCACGGTCAGCCTGTTGGTGGAATCGCCGCATTTGGGCGTGGTCCAGCCGTAAGCAAAGGGCATGCCCACAAGATGCACGGTTTTGCCCATAATCGTAAAGGGGCGTATGCGCACCGTGACCATGGCGATGGCTTCCACGCGGCCGCGCGGGCTCTCTACGATCACGCCGTCACCGTTGGTGATGCCTTTTTCCCCGGCCAGTTGGTGGCTCATTTCAACATAGAGCTGCGGTTCGGTTTCAAGGAGGTTGGGCACGTTGCGCGTCTCACCGCCGCCGCACCAGTGTTCCGTGAGGCTGTATGTGGTGAGCACGTAGGGATACCGGGGATCGGCGGGCGCCGCGATCTGATCCATGTCCGATGTGTGGTACTTGTAGACAGGACTGCTGATCTGGCTGGAGAAGGGATGTCTTGCCAGCGGCGTTTCCGCGGGTTCGTAATGCTCGGGGAAGGGGCCGTCCGCCGGGCCGGGGCCGTAGAAGTTGCCGTGCCCGTCTTTCATCATGATAAAAGGCAGTTTGCCGTTTTCTCTGTCAGCCATGGGCGGCCATGGACCGTCCGGCACATCGCCCGCCCATTTGCCGTTTTCCCAGGCGATAACGGCCTTTTTCGGGTTGAAGGGCTTGCCGTTCAGGTCAACGGAAGCGCGGTTGTACAGGATACGCCGGTTCACGGGCCAGCACCAGGACCAGTTGGGATACAGACCGATAGCGGCCTGCATGGGCGTCTGGCTGCTGTTGCGCCGTTTCGACTTGTTGCCTTCTTCCTCGGTGTAGCTGCCCGTGTAAATCCAGTTGAGGGAAGACGTGCTGCCGTCGTCTTTAAGCGCGCCGAAGGTGGGCACCAGTTGGCCGCGCTTGTACGTCTTGCCTCCCACCTTGCTGTCGGCCCAGAAGAAGCCGTTAATCCTCCTGACCCACTCGTCCGCGACAAACTTGTCCGTCCAGTGCATTTTCAGAATGGGCTCGGGGAAGGCACCGCCTTCGGCCTTATACAGGGCGCGGATCGTGTTGAACAAAGGAACGTAGATGTCGGCAAAGTTACGGGCTTCGCCGGCCGGCTGCACGGCCTGATCGAACCATTGCAGCCAGCGGCCGCTGTTGCTGATGGTGCCCTCTTTTTCAATACGGTGCGCCGAAGGCAGCAAAAAGACCTCGGTCTTTTTGGTCTTGGGATCAACTCCCGGACGCTTCCAGTTATCCGTGGTTTCCGAATTATGCAACTCGGAGCACACCAGCCAGTCCAGTTTGTCCAGGGCGGCGCGCATTTTGTTGGTGTTCGAGAAGCTGTTCATCGGGTTCACGCCGAAAATGAAACCCCCGCGGATCTTGCCGTGGTACATCTTGTCCATGACATACATGTAAGAATAGTCCTCGCCGGGCTCAATCTTCGGCAGCAGTTCGTAACAGAAGTCGTTTTCCTGGGTGGCCTCGTCGCCGAACCAGCCCTTGAGCAGGCTGACCACGTACTTGGGCCGGTTGCTCCACCAGTTGACGCTGTTTTTCAGGGTGGTTGCAGGCGTGTTGGCTTTCCGGTACTGGGCCAGAGTCTGCCAGGGAGCGCTAGGCATGGCGTTATAGCCGGGCAGGATGTGGTACAAAAGGGCGTGGTCCGTGGATCCCTGCACATTGGGCTCGCCGCGCAGGGCGTTGATGCCGCCGCCGGCCACGCCGATGTTGCCCAGCAGAAGCTGGATGAGCGCGGAGGTGCGGATATTCTGCACACCTACCGTGTGCTGGGTCCAACCCAGGGCGTAGAGAATGGTGCCGGCCTTGTCCGGTTTGCCGGTGGCGCAGAATATCTCGTACACCTTCAGAAGGTTCTCTTCTGAAATGCCGGTTACGTCGGACACATTTGTAAGCGTATAGCGCGAGTAATGCCTGCGCATCAGATTGATGACGCAACGCTCGTTTTGCAGTGTGGGGTCGATGACCGGACCGCCGTCAGGACCGGTTTCCATGGCCCATTTGCTCTTGTCGTATTTGCGGGTGGCGGGATCGTATCCGCTGAAGAGGCCGTCTTTGAAATCGTAGTCTTTGCCCACCACAAAGGCCGCATTCGTGTAGTTGGCTACATAATCCTTGAAGTAGAGTTCATTTTCAAGGATATAGTTGAGCATGCCGCCCAGAAAGGGGATATCCGTGCCCGAGCGAAGGGGCACGTGAAAGTCGCAACGGGCGGACGTGCGGGAGAACTTGGGATCCACGTGCATGAGCGTAGCCCCGTTGTCCTTGGCCTGCATGATCCATTTGAAGGCGACAGGATGGTGTTCAGCGGCATTGCTGCCGATAATAAGCACTGCATCGCTATTTTTGATATCGATCCAGTGGTTGGTCATAGCGCCGCGTCCGAACGACTCTGCCAGAGCCGCAACAGTGGGGCTGTGTCAGACCCGCGCCTGGTGGTCCATATGGACAACACCCAGGCCGCGCATGGCTTGATGGATCACCGCACATTCCTCGTTGGAGGCGTGCGAGGTGCCCATGGCGAAAATGCTTTCCAGACGGTTGACCGTCTGGCCTTTCGCGTTTTTGAGGATCATGTCCTGATCGCGGGCGTCCTTGACGCGCCGGGCGATCTCATTAAGGGTCCACTCCCAGTCTTTCTCGACCCAGTGGTTGCTGAAGGGAGCCCGGTACAGGGGTTTTTCCAGGCGGTGACGGCTCGTGTACATGGTGAACAGAGCCGCGCCTTTGGCACAGAGCGCGCCTTCGTTAACGGGAAAGTCCGGGTCTCCTTCCGTTGCAACGAGCCTGCCGTCGCGCACATAGGCTATGATCTGACAGCAGACCGAACAGAAGGGGCACACGCTGATCACTTCTTTGGCGCCCTCGATTTTGAGTTTGCCGGCATAGGCATGGGCATCTCCCAGGTCAAAGCCCAACTGTCCGAGCGTAAGACAGACAATTCCCGCACTGACGCCTTTGAGAAAACTTCGTCGGGTGCTTTTCACGAAACCCCTCCTTTTGGGTTGACCGTTCACATAACAGCATGGACGGCCGGGGCGGCCCCGGCCGCACGACAAGAACCGCCGCCGACGAGCGGCGAACGAGTCTACAAAGCCTGAAGCGCTATAGCAGATTACCTTATGAAACGTCGCACTCGTCGTTTATGACGAAAGCAGATTTCGCCTATGTCTCGTGCGGACGGGAGCCGGCGCTTACGCTGCCGGTTGACAGAGCATGTTCGCTTTGAAAACGCTCTAAAAATGACAATGACTGCGTATTCATACAGCATAAAACACAGTTGCGCAATATGTTTCCGCAAAGTACATAATGTGATTATTGATTAAGGGAATAAGGCCAGAGATCCATGCCGCCGTCCAGCGCATACAGGTCCGTAGCGCCCATGGCGGCGAGCCCGACGGCGGTGGCGCGCGCTTCGTCTCCTGTCGCGCAAACCAGCACGAGCGGAGTAAAGCGGGGCACTTCGTCCTGAAGGCGCTTTTTGAGTTGAGGCAGGGGAATGTTGTAGGCGTCGGGCAGACAGCCTCCTGCCCACTGCGCGCGCGCGCGCAGGTCCAGGGTAAAAAATTCCGCTCCCGCATGCCGTGATGCCAAAAATTCGTCAGGAGTTATGCCCTGGACGACGGTGTCCCATTTATCGGCGAGAACGCCGGCCGCATTGCCGAGCATACCTGCCGGCAATCCTGACCAGGCGCGTTGCATGAGCGTTTCGATGCGGGTGCCGTCCGCCAGTGCGGCCAGTGCCATGGCAAAGAGTCCCTCGGCCGCCGCGCTGTCCCGGCCGAGGCACAACACCTGCGCGCCGAGCGGAGCGCGGCTTTTTCCGTCGCCGATGAGGGCGAGGACAAGCCGGGACGCTTCAGCCTGCGAATCCGGGAGAAAAAGGGAAACGACGGCCTGCTCGGCGTTTCGCCCCAGGGCCTGCGCTTCAGCCAGGGTAAAACCCCCGCAGGCAAGGAACATGTCCGGCGATCGCAAGGCGCGCGCTCTGAGCGCGCCTTGCGGGAGAAAAGGCCCGCCGTCTCCGGAATCACGGAGTCCGGCCACGGCGAGGGCGGCGCTGAGAGCGGCGGCCTCGTCTCCGCCGGGATAGACGGGCGCCCGTACCGCGCCCCCGGCAAGGAGCGCCGGAGGCACGGCCGCGCCGCTGCCTATGAAGCGCAGATTGAGACCAGCGGCTTCCGCAACGGTGTCAATGCGCCCGAAGGCGTCCAAGGTCACGCCGTCTTCGCGCAGAAGCGGATGCCGGGCCATAAGGGGCGCTGTCCACAGGCAGGCGGACACATCCGCCGGATCGCCTCCGGGCGGGCTGATCCGTTCAAGACGCCTTCCGGCGCCGTCCAGACTGCAGACGAGTTGTCCGGAGGCGACGCCGGGCAGAGGGATGCAGGCGACGTCCCGACCGAGGCGTTTGAGAATCAGGGCCAGAAGATGGGGTTCGACATCCGGCGCGTTTTCTCCGGTGCGAAGCCAGAGCGCTTTCAGACCGGCTTGCCTGACGAAGCAGACGGCTTCCAGGGCGGGCAGTCCGTTGCCCGTCACAATAACCGCCCTGTTTTTTTCTCCGCTTGCGAGAAGGGCGGCGTGCAGGGCGGCGGCAGGCGCGTTACGTTCGGGCAGGGGCCAGGCGAAAACGTTTTCCACCCGCTGCAGGGCATGGGGAAGGCGGACGGCGGCGGGCGCCTCAACCACAAGATCGGTATAGCGTATGGTAAGTCTGCCTCTGTCGGCGCTGAGGGTTATTTCGCGCTGCGGCAGGTCCGGCATGATGTCACGGGCTTCCATAGCGGAAATTCCGTAAGGGCGCAGGGCTTCATAGTCAGACTGCTCCGTCGCTTTGTCCCCGTTGCTCCTGTCGCCTTCGGGCTCCTGATCCGGCAGCGGCGCCGGAAGAACAAGGTTGAGTTCGCAGTCGGGCAGGAGGTGTTTGATGCGGGCGGCACACGATATGCCCGGCATGCCTGCGGCAATGACGACGATGCGGCGCATGGAAACTCCTTGAAGCATTTCGGATGTGAGACTCACCACTCGGCGTGGCCTGCGAAAATGAATTTCGCCTGCGCCTTATCCTTCGTTTCTTTGTGTTCTGAAACCCCGGCCAAGCGCGGGACGCATGGATCTGGCCCATGTTACCTTATTGACTGTGAATGGCTCCAGGATCGAACGTGCCGCACAATACGCACAAGTCGCCTTATACGCAACAGGGGCGGAAAGCTTTTCAGGCTGCCGGCGCTTCCTGCAAGGCGTCGGCTATGGCCGCGAGCGCTTTATCCATGAGAGCGGCGTTCGCCTGGGCGCCCATATGCCCCAGGCGGAACACCTTGCCGGCCATGGGGCCGAAGCTGCCGCTGACGATCAGCCCCCGGTTTTTGAGGGCGCGCCGCCAGTCTTCCCATATGAACCTTTCCGGAATCAGGGCGGCGGTGACTGTGGGAGAACAGACGGCCTCCGGCGCGGCAAAGAGCCGTATGCCAAGTTTCCGCAGGCCTTCGCGGCATTGGTCGGCCACGGTTGTATGGCGCGCGAACACCTTTGCCGTTCCTTCTTCAAGTATGGCCGAGGCGCCGGCATGGAGCGCCGCCACGCCATGCCAGTAGGGAGTATAAGGGCAACGTCCGTCCGCCTGAACATGACGGAAGGGCAAAATGGCGTCATAGCCCTGGTACGCCACCCGTTCCATATGACGCCACGCTGCCTGGCTGACGGCGATAATGCTCATGGACGGAGGTGCGGAAAGGCATTTTTGCGATCCCGCGAGCAGCAGATCGATATGCCATGCGTCGGCCTCAACGGGGACCCCGCCCAGGCTGGATACGGCATCCGCATACAGGAGCGGCACGTCCAGGCGCGTTTTCATTTCGCCGAGAGCCGCGAGGGGATTGAGCGTCCCCGAAGGGGTTTCGCAGTGTACGGCAGTGATCATGACCGGTTTGACCCGGCGAATGGCCTCTTCAATGCGTTGCAGGCTGTCGTCCATGCCGATGGTGCCGTTATAGGGCAGAGAGACCTTTTCCACCCGGCAGCCGAAAGAAGCCGCCATGTCTCCTATGCCGTCTCCAAATACGCCCGTCCCCACACTGACCACCGGATCGCCCGGCTTGAGGCAGCTTTTCAGGGCGGCCCACAGCGCCAGCATGCCTTCGCCCGTCATAAGCGCCACATCGTTGTCCGTGCCCATGAGAGAGGCAAGTTTTTTTCCCGTTTGCGCGTAGAAAGGCAGAAAATGTTCATCAACCTGGCCCGAGCCGTAATCCTGATGCATGGCTTCAAGCACCCGTGGGTGAAGGGTGGTGGGGCCGGGGAGCATGGGAATCAGAGCGTGAGACATGAGATGTTCCTCATATATTCCTCAGATAGCGACGGCGCGGAGGGAAAGGCCGGAGCGCGTCCGCGGTGAAACTCCCTATCGCAGCACTTCTTCGGGCAGTATGCCGGGGTTGTTCCGACGCCAGCGGGCCAGGGAGTCGCGCACGGGCGCGTCGGGCACGAGCAGTTCAAAGCTGATGTCCGGATCGTCGGGAGTTTCCGTCAGGGACCAGGGATCGATTACCGTGTGCATTATTTCCAGGATCCATTGCAAAAGCTGCGTTACAGGCGCTTCAGCCAGAGTCGCCAGCAGGGATCTGGCGCCTTCAGCCTCCCGGGACAGGGGCGCCGCCCAGATGCGGCGGGCCATGTCCACCAGTTCGAGAGCGGGTGATGCCAGTTCGTCCACGATTTCCTCAAGTTCGTCAACAGGGCATGTCCGCAAAGCGGCCATGGCTTCTTTCATGACGGGGACCGTCTCCTTGAGCAGCCTGTCGAGATCGAGGCAAAGCGCGGTAGCGGATTCCGTTTCTTCTTGCTCAAAGTTTTCGTCGGCTTCCGCGCGTTTCGCGCGGATCGGCACGGGGCGGATAAGCATGCCGGCTGCGAGACTGTGGGACAGAGGGCTGACAGCCTCCGCCAGAGCCGTGTAATATTCGGGTATCTGTGTCATGGGGCCTCCTTGTTCGACTGCCGCATACACATTGCGTCTGTGATCCTGTGGCATGGCATACTTGAGAGGATGTTCAAAGCGGCAATGCTCAGGAGCATGGCGACTTTGACATTGCTCCGAGGGGCAGGACACGACGGATAGTGTATACCGCATGGTCCCGTTTGTCACTTGAGACGATGAGAGCATTTTCATAAGGAGTAAAATATAGCTGAGAAAACGCTGGTTTTTTCCGTTTGACGCCGTTGTTGCGCCTTTTTTCAAGAGGGGCGAATATGCTGTTTTTTTCGGGAGCCGCCGTCAGACGATGTTGCGCCAGACGAGGGAAATGAAGAGGAGTCCCAGAGAAAGGAGCAGTACGCGCCTGATGAGCTTGGGGCCTTTGCGCAGGGCGAGACGGCTGCCGGCGACATGGCCGGCGATGTTGGCCAGCGCCATGGGCACGGCGATGGGGTAGCAAACTTTGCCGTTGACGATGAAGATGAACAGACTGCTGAGATTGGAGGCGAGAATAAGGGCTTTGGCCGTGCCGGAAGCGGTCAGCAGCCCGATGCCGAGAAAGCGGTGCAGGCAGAGGAGCATAAGGCTGCCGGAGGCCGGTCCGAAAAAACCGTCATAAAAACTTGTGCCGGCGCATACGAGCGGCGCGCCTAAGAAAAGAGAAACGCGGCCCGGGCGCGTTTCCCGCGTGTCGTCGCGTACGGGCATGAGAGTGAGCAGGGCGGCCAAAGGAAGGAGAGCGAGAATAATCCTGCCGAGCATGGCGTTATCGATATGCAGGGCCGCTTGCGCGCCGGCGCGGGAGCCGGCGAGGGAGAAGCATACGCCGGCGGCGGCCAGGCGCCAGTCCACCGCGCCGTTTTTGGCGTAGGCAATGAGCGAGGCCGTCCCCCCCATGACGGACATGAATTTGCCCGTGCCTAAGGCAGACTGCGGGGAAACGCCCGTCAGGAGCGTGGCGGGCAGCGAAAACAGGCCGCCGCCTCCGGCTATGCTGTCGAGCAGTCCGGCGGCAAAGGCCGCGAATACGAGAAAGCACATGCCAAGAGCGCTTACTTGAACCGGATCAGGCATATCCATAAAGGTGCGCTACTCTACGCCCGTGCAGCGGGAGCCCGTAAAGCGGCCGTATCCTCAGCCCGCCGCAAACAGGGCTTCGGCCAGGTCCGCATCCGCGGAGGTCGAGAAAACGTAGACCGTATCTCCCGACTGGAGACGAAAGGTTCCGTCGGGATGGGCGAAGATCTCTTCATCCCGCTTTACGGCTATGACGGTAATATTGGCTTTCTGGCGCAGTTCGGCGTCAAGCAGGGTCATGCCGTCCAGTGACGAGTTTTGTTCCAAAAAAAACACGGATACCGAGAAATCGGGAATATTTTTTTGCAGAGCGGCGATACTGCCTCCCCGCAGTTCCACGTTCCGCAACATTTCATAATTTTCGGCCCGCACTTCGCGGATGACCCGTTGTATGTCGGAACGGGGCACCAGATAACGAGAAAGCACGCGGGTGAAGATTTCGATGGACGTTTCGAACTCTTCGGGAATGACGTCGCTGGCTCCCAGATTTTTCAGGGCTGCGATCTCGCTGAGAAAGCGCGTGCGTACCAGTATATGCACGTGTTTGTTCAGATGGCGCGCGATTTCGGTTATGCCCCGCACCGCCGTCGGGTCGGAGATGACGATGGCGAGCACGCGTGCCGTGCGTATGCCCAAGTGTTGGAGTATGGCCGGATGGGTGGCGTCTCCGTGGAAAATGCTCTCTCCACGGGCCGCGTGCTGACGCACAGTATCGGGATTCATTTCCAGAATAACGTGGCGGATGCCGGCATCGCGCGCCGCGCGGGCGAGAAATTTGCCTCCCACTCCGTAGCCGATGATGATCAGATGATCCGAAAGCGTCGCATCAGCCTCGTCATTCTTTTCCGCTTCGTCGATGGCCGGTTTGCGGCGCCTGCGTTCCCATAGTTCCGCGACGGCGGGGCCGGCGGACAGCAGAAAGGGGGTGGCCGCCATGCTCAGAATGCTGGCGGCGAGAAAAAACTGGTAGTGCTCGCGGGAAAGCAGAGAGTGATCAAGGCCGGCTTTTGCCAGTACGAAGGAAAATTCTCCCACCTGGCAGATGGCCATGCCCACGATGATGGCCGGGCGGGCGGGATACCCCAGCAGCAGGGCGCCGCTTCCGGCGATAATCCCTTTAATCGTCATCGCCAGCAGGGTGATTGCGGCCACTTCTCCGATATGGGAGAAAAAAAAGGTCATATCAAGCAGCATGCCCACGGAAACGAAAAATACGCTGGTAAATACGTCCCGAAAAGGCAGGATGCCTTCAAGGGCGCTGTGGCTGTATTCGGATTCCGCCACCACGAGTCCGGCCATAAAGGCGCCGAGAGAAAGGGAAAGCCCCAGAAGGAAGGTCAGATAGGCCGTGCCCAGACATATTCCGATGACGGAAATGAGGAAGAGTTCCCGGCTGCGCGTTCCGACGATCCGGCGCAGAATCCAAGGCACGCCCTTGCGGGCCAGCAGAAAAATAATCCCGATGATGCTCAGCGTGCGCCCCGCGGTAAGAAGCAGGGAAGCGGCGTCCGCCTGCGTGGCGCCCGCCAGCAGGGGAACCGCCAGCATCATGGGCACGATGACAAGATCCTGATAAATCAGGATGGATAAACTGATGCGGCCTGCCGGGCTTTCTATCTGCGCGCGTTGTTGCATGATTTTGAGGACGATGGCCGTGGAAGAAAGGGCCATAAGAAAACCGATGAACAAAGCGGAATTGAAGGGGATGCCCATCCCCGTGGAGAGCAGACAGAAAGCGGCGATGGTGATCGCCACCTGAAAGGTGCCGCCGAGGAATACCGGCTTTTTCAGGCGGATGAGTTCGCTGATGGAAAGCTCCATGCCGATGGAAAACAGCAGGAAGACCACGCCGATTTCCGACAGGGTCTCAACCGCGTGCGCCTCCTTGACCAATCCCAGCGCCGAAGGACCGAACAGCGCGCCTGTGATGAGAAAGCCCACTATGGGCGGCACTTTGATTTTGTGACAGGCGTAAATGACCAGGATGGACAGCAGGGCAATGATGACGAATTCGTGAAGAATTTCTTCCATATTTTTGCGGCATTCAGTTGTTGAAGATATAGGAGTGCTTGGTCGCCAGACCGCCGGTGCGCGCGGCCAGGCTGTCCGCGAGTTCCGCGAGATTTTCCGGCGTCACCACGCCTACCTCCTGGGCAAGATAGCTGCTGAGGGCGGTGGGGCGTTCGGAATAGGCCCATACGACGCAATAGGCCGAGCCCACGCCGGGACGCGAGGGGAATTCCGAAGCGCTGTTGACGAGTATCTGGAGTTTCGGCTCATCCTTGTCATTCAGGGCGAACAGCGTCCCTGAATTGAATATTTCCTTGAGCTGATACGCGAGTTTGGCGCCGAGACTGTCCGTGCCTTCGTGAAGAATGACGATCGGCGTGGCGCCGGCTTTGATAGCCATTTTTTCCGCCGCGCGTTTGGCGGCGTCCGTGTCGGCGGCGGCGCCGCTCTCGCCGGAGGTCGCGGCGTGGACGGGGCTGTGAACGGCGGCGCTGCCTTTGCCGGAAACGACGCAGAGAGCCGCCAAGACGCACAGGGCGGCGAGCGGCGCTTTTCCGAAGAGGGTTGACGGGCGATACGCTATATCCATGAAGACGTCTCCTTTATTATACAGCGGGCGGGCAGGCTTCGCCCTCCGGTTTCCTTGCTGTCTGATGCTCCGGCCGAAAGATTCGGCTGCAGCCGAAAGTAAACCCGGAAGGGAGGGGCATCTTCCCGGGCGGAAAGCTCGCCATCGGAGCAAAGCAACTTCGCGGGTATTCGTACGGCGCGCTTTTCTACTACGCCTGAGTCGGCGCAGAGTCAATGATCCGGCACAGACCCTGTGACGCGCGCGTTCCGCCTTTGTCCGGGGTCTCAAGCAGCGAGGGAACCGGCGGATGCAGGCAGGGCGTCTCTTGTCTTATTGCAAAAAATACATAGGAACGCCGCATGCATCAGAACCTCCTTTGTGGTCTGAAACC
The DNA here is from genome assembly GCA_031279825.1 of Desulfovibrio sp. Taxonomy (GTDB): domain Bacteria; phylum Desulfobacterota; class Desulfovibrionia; order Desulfovibrionales; family Desulfovibrionaceae; genus Frigididesulfovibrio. The sequence goes on from JAITHT010000016.1 coordinate 26,992, forward strand.
CAGGCCGCAAGGGCATATAGCCCCGACCCCGCCCTGAAGGGCCTCGGTTGCTTTCCGGGGCGGAAAGTTCGGGAGGGGTAAAAACCCCTCCCAAGCGCGAGACGCGAAGCCCTGAAGGGCTTCGCTACCTCATTTGGATCGTTTACGGTGAATGCGATTTTTCTTACTCCCCGTATGCTTTGAGCGGCGATTACGCTGCCGGCTGCAGGAGCGCTTTCACAATGAAATTGCTCCAATCGCTGAAAAATGAGGGTAACTCTTGACCTAGCCGTCCCTCCGTTGTAAAGGATTTTATTCTTATGGCGGATGTAGCTCAGTTGGCAGAGCACTTGGTTGTGGCCCAAGGGGTCGTGGGTTCAATCCCCATCATTCGCCCCATTCAAGAATCCCACGAAGTCCCGCATAGTCTGCAAAGGCTTGCGGGACTTGTCTTTTTCCTGTCGTCATCAGAACTTCCTTTGTGGTCTGAAACCCCGGCCGAAAGGCCATATAGCCCCGACCCCGCCCTGAAGGGCGGGGTTTCTTTCCGGGGCGGAAGCTTGGGAGGGGTTGGGACCCCTCCCAAGCGCGAGACGCGAAGCCCTGAAGGGCTTCGCTACCTCATTTGGATTCTTTTCCGGTTATATTCCCTGGTTATCTTCACCCGAACGGCGCAGCAGATCCCTAAATTTGCTGGAAAGATCGGCAAGTTTGCCATAGAGGTCGGCAGCCGGTTCCGTGTCTTTTGATTTTTCAAAAAAACCGGCCACCATTTTGATCATGACCCAACTGTCAATGAAGGAAGTCTTCACTGCCAGAAAGAAGAATACCCCCGCAAAGGCGGCCGGCATCCCTGTTTCGTCCATGTCCATAAAACAGGCGAAAACGATAAGGGACAGGATGCCCAAAACGCCATACAGGGCACAGCAAACAAGGGTAGCCACGCTTGCGTTTTTCAGAAGGGTTTTCCAATTCTGGAAGTACAAAACAACACTGTCGGCGGCGTCCTTGAAGGCATTACCACTTTTTCTATGGAACGTGAGCGCCAGACAGCATGCATCAACATGCCCCAACGCTATACGCAAAAAAAGCTGCGCCACGCCGGAAACAGCCGATACTCCAGGTATATTTTCAAAGGCTTCCCCTACTTTGGAAACCGCTTTGCACAACTGATCCACCGCGCCGTCCACAAGCATGTCCAGCACAAAATAGGCATGGGTGGTACCGAAACGTTCCAGCACGGCCTGCTTGCCGAAACGTATTTGTTTTTCCGGCACAACGCCCTTGGCGAGCGCCTCGCTGACTACCGCGATATGTCCGGCTTTAAGTAGATAGCCGGCATAGCGCACGGTGATAAAACGCAGGACTATGGTTCCGACGAGCCAGGGGCAAAGCACCGCAACCAGTGGGCCGTCTTCGCCCAGATCCTCGTGGAGCAGAGCTTCAATAAGCTGCGCGAGAGTCAGCCCAAGACCATCCTGTAGTCGCAGACAGATGAGCAGCAGGACACCTGAAAAAAAAGTGAACAACAGCGCAAGCCCAAGCCGGGCAAAGATATACGGCATTGTTTGCGCATAAAGTTTCAGCGGGGTTATCATCCGGCACTCTCCTAGCTAATCTTCCCACAAAAATCTGGGTGACATAGGTTTTACCCCCGCTTTGATGAACCCCCACGCCGATGTGGGTAAATTGTCCGCCAAGGGTGTTGGCGCGATGAACGGGGAAAGTTTTTTCATCTCAAACCCTCGTTAATGTCCGTTCATGAATCGCCGCAGGCCCCTTCACCGGGATTTTAATGAGTGGATCATACCGTCCATGACGGCATTCTCGCCGATGGCGGTAATGAACAGCACGTCTTTCTTGTCTACGGATACAAGGGCCCGTCCGGCCTCGCCGTTGTCGCCTTTGAACAAGAATTGATACGTCGTGTCGTTGAGTTTCCGCAGATCTTTGCCCTTCCATTCCTCCACGAAGTACTTGCCATGCTCCTCCGCGCTCATGCCTTCGTTCTCGAAAAATGCTATTGTCAGTATTGATGATTCGTCGGGCGACATGAAAATGACGGTGTAATTTTCCTTGTCGTCCTTAACGCTCCATCCATCGGGCACGTCTATGGAGAAACCGTTGAAACTTCTTACCTTCGCTTGCGCCTGGCCCACGAATGTCAGTAGCAACGCCGCTAATATGGTGAACGTGAAAATTCTAGGCATTGTAATCATCATCTTCATCCTCCTATTTTTTTAATGCAACAGTTACGCGCCGACAGCCATTAACAGACACCATCTCAATGCGTCGGCGGGCTTTTCACTTGAGTTGTACAGGATGTTTTCTCTCCATGATTCGTATGACCTGACCTTGTATTCGCGCAGAACAGTATCGTAATGATCTGCCGTCCGGACGGGTGTGCGAGAACGTGTTCGCCAGTTCACGGGCGCGTTGATCCGTACCGGAGCCAGCAGAAAGAGAATAACATAATTAGCTTGTTTCATAGGATATTCTCTATCCTTTTGAGTACGAAAGCAAGACGGTTTGCGGAATCATTCATCTTCAATACTGTCCAGAATTTCATTGACTTCGGGTCTTTCCGCGTCACCGGAAATGATGATCGTCACGAATTATTCCTCATCGTTGGCCTCCCCCACAAAGATCATGGTTTCAATGCCGTTGTCGGAATACATGAATTGGTAGATGTCCTCATTCAATTCCGGTTTGCTGCCGTTAAATTTGTCTGAAAGGGTTTCGGCCACCTGAAGCAGACTTTTGCCCTTGCGGTTGCGGATCATAATCCCCACTGACGCGGCCCGGTCATCCGAGCCGAGCAGAATCACGTCCTTTTCCTCGTCAACAACGCTCCATCCGGCTGGAACCCGCACGGAGAAGCTGCCGACATTCCGCCTTCCGTGTTCCGCCGTATCTCGTCCCGGCCGGAGTCCGGTCTGCGTCTCCGGGTTTTGCCCACGAAGACGGGGCGTCAATTTCTGCCCGTCAGCAAGTTTCGGCGTGACGCCGTTTTCCGAAAGGAACCAGCCCAACTCGTTGGCAAGTTGCGCTCCGTTCAGGAAGGCTCCTTCATCTTCTTCCTTGTATCCCCAAGTGTTCATCCCCACGATTTCACCTCTGCCGTTCACAAGCGGCCCGCCGCTGTTGCCTCCGGCTATCTGGGCCGAATGCAAAATGGCGTCGCCCAACTTGGCCCGCACAACGGCGTTGATAGTCCCTTCCGTATAAATGACCGGCGGCGGCTCAAGCCCGCGTGTGTCTCCGCTCCGCAACCGCTCGGTGCGGACGTCGAATTGCGTTGCCATCGCCGGGTATCCCCAGGCGCTGATTCTGTCCATTCTCTTGACGTCAAGATTGAAAGCGAGAACCGGCAAGATGACGCCTTTGGGGGGATCGAAACGCAGCAGGGCGAAATCCCTGCCGCCTACGTTTTCTCCGGTGGCCGTGTCGTAAGCGGTTTTGATGATATGAGCCTTTCTCGCGGGAATAAGTTCGTTCAGCACATAGACCACCGCCCCTGTTCCCAGGTCGGCGACCACATGCGCGTTGGTGACGATATACCCGTCGCCGACGATGAAACCGCTGCCGGAGCCGATACGTTCATCGTCCTCCGCGATTATCCAGACCGTTGCCGCCTCCATTGTGGCGGCAACGGCTCTGCGCCGTTCCTCAAATTCGGCGCGGGGATTTTCGGCGGCAGAGGCTTCGGCGCAAAATGCCAGAAGCAGCAACGCCGGCAAGAGCAGTGCCGTTTTTTTCATGTTATTCCACGGAGCCCCTGTTTTTTTCCGCAAGCCGTCCGGACGGAAGCTTGGCCTTAGGACGCAAAGCTAAGGCCAAGCGCAAGTGCCGCATTGCTTCCAATTCCAGTTTTTCAAACTGGAATTATTGGTATTCGCTGTCGCCGCCGCCTTTGATCACTATTGATTTAGTGTTTCCGGGAAAGTCAAAATAGTCCTCCGAATTGCCCTCTCCGTCTTCAACCCTGAGATCAAATGACCTGTAACTGCCTTGAATTTGAATCGTAAGTTGATTGCCGGACGGGAATTTGTACCCGGCGATAAGATTTTCCTCCCAATTATCCGCACCACTGTCGCAAATGTAGATGGCGTGAATGTCCGAAGCGCTTTGATTCACGAGATTGAGAGAACCCGCCTGCGCCGCCGAAGGAGAAAAGGCAAAAAAGATAAAGCCTGCCATGAACGCCAAAAGAATTTTTGGCATGAAAAACATCCCAATATCCTCTCATTTTGATTATGTTGGGGAATCACATCCCCGGTCAGGAGGCGATGCCCCCGTACCTCCATTGGCGCTCTATTTTTCTTCCAGAGAGCCCAAGATATTTTGAATTTGTGGATTCTCGCCGGTAACCACAAGCAGGAGATAGTTCTTGCCTTCCACCGTAAGCAGGGCATCGCTCTCAACCGCGCCTTTCTTGAACGTGAATTGATAACCGCCGGATTCCGTGTCCGCTTGAGGCTCGCTACCGCTCAATGCTTGGGAAAAACCCATTGCGAGATCTTTGATCGCCATCCCCTCGGTTTCCGCGATGGTAATGGAAATGGACGCCGACTTGTCGTTGGCCGCCAGGATGACAGTGGGGCCTTCCTGAGAAGCTTCCCATCCGTCAGGCACGTTTACCTTGAACTTGGGAAAAGACATGACTCCGGCGAAGGCGAGTGAGGCCGTCAGACAAAACGCCAACAAGGTGAGGGTTGCCGTGAATTTTGTACGCATGAAAGACTCCTGTGAAGTTAAAGGTTGTCCGACCAAAAAAGGGCGAAATGAGCAGACCGTCGCCCCTCTTCTGTCGGGGGACGTCAGCCGCTTTGCGGCAACCGGGATTGCTTCAAAATTCCCATTGCATCCGCAAGGAACCGGTAATCCCTTCCCGCTTGCCCACATAGCCATGTACGCCCAAATCAAAGGACAGGGGCAGGGTTTGCGAGGGTTTGACCGTGAAGCCGAGTTCGCCCTCATACACATCCCTTGGCGCGGGGCGGCAGACCCCGACGATATAGCAGGTTATCCGGCACATGCGCCGTAAACACTCTCCACGAACAACGCCGAAACGGCCCCGCCTCGGAACGAGACAGGGCCGTTTTGTAAACTTCAGAAAATGGCAAAACCGCGCGACTCCTAGCGGAGAGCGCGTTACAGGGCGGAGTTATGTGTGTGTGTGTGTGTGTGTGTGTGTGTAGCAAGAATCGGGCCGGAATCAACTATTTCCGCCCTGATTATCCCCTCAAAAGAACAAAGTACGGTATGCATTCTTTCGCCGTCTATCGGGATTGTTGCCACAGGCGCCACAGCCACACAAGATGAATGACGGCACTATATACGGACTTCTATAAATAGCAAGGAAATTTGCGTCATGAGCGCCTACAGGGTCCAGCCGCGTTCTTTTGCCCGGTTCCGTTTCCCGCGAATCTCCGCCTGCTGAAACACGATGCGGCCTTGCTCCGGAGCGATATTCTTGCCCCATTTCAGCGCGGCATACGCCAAGGCAACGCCATGCGCCTTTTCATCGTGAACGGAATAAAAAAGCTCCTTGCTGCTATCGCGGATACTGCCGCCGCTGGACAGCGTGAAGATGACCACGCCCCTGCCGTCAACTGGAATACTCGTTGTGGACGCCGCGCCAGGGCGAAAACGGCATCCTTGACCGTCATGGCGCGATTCCCGTCCAGAGTGATTTTCACGGGCTTGAGCGTGGCGAATTCCGTTCTGATGTCCCGGATCTGGGCTGTGGTGATATTCATGCTGTTTTTCTCCTACGGTTATGCCGGAAGCAATGCTCCGGCAGTCTGGTTTTTCTTGGCGGTCGAGCGGCACGGTCGCACACGCTTCACGCCAGTGAAGCATAGTGGGCTATGGCTTTGGCTTTCGCAAAGACGCGGCGGGGATTCAACGGTCCATTCCCATGCCACGCGGCCTCCATGCCAATTCCCGCGCCCTGGCCGCTTCCTGCTCCCGCTGCTCTTCCAATGCGTTTGCCTGGGCTTGACGCTCCCGCTCCTCACGCTGCTGTTGTTCGCGCTCCTCGGCCTGCCGTTTCTGCTCGGCGGCCCTGCGCTGCTCTGCCTGACGCTGCGCTTGCAGATATTCAAGATGCATGGTGTTGGCTTCCGGGTTCCAGCGGAAAAATTTTTCGATTTCTTCCATGCGGGCGGACAGCTTGCTGTTTTCCTTCATCCAGTGCGTCAGGCTTGCGCTGCTTCGTTTTTCTTCCTCAGCTTTCTCTGTTTCCAGATGCGATATTTTTTTATGGAGAACGGACACCGTTTCATGGAGACTATGGATTTCCGCCTGTTGCTTCTCATTTTGCGCCGCGATAATGCCTTTTGCCGCCAGCGCCTTTTTCTGATGCTCAATAATGCCCTGGGTTGTTTCCAGCGCGGTTTCCCTGGAAGAACTCCTGAAACCACGATGACGAAAAAACCATACTTCTTACAGTCTCAGCCTATTAAGATTGGTTGCTTAGCCGGACAGCAATGCGCCCAAAAGGATCATTGTGGGGGAGGTGCGGGATTCCGCCGCTCTGGAACTCCTGAAACTCTGGAACACCGGGCATCCGGGCGGCATAGGCACCTTTCACGCCGATTCGGCGGAAGAAGCCTTGCCGCGTCTGGAGGAACTGGTGGAAGAAGCGGGCCTCGGCCTCAAGCAGAAACTCATAGGCCGGGCGGTGGATTTGGTGGTCTTTATGGAAAAGACGCCTGACAACCAGCGCCGCATATCCAGCATCATCAAGGTCAATGGGTACAACCCCAATAAGGAGGATTATGAAAGAGAAATGCTTTACGCCGTATGACGTGCGCTGTGAGAAGTGCGGCAGGCTGCTTGGCAGGGCGCAAATTGAAGCCGGATTTTTGGAGCTTCACTGCCCCAAGTGCAAAATCAGACACCTCGTGAGGGCCACGCGCCCCAACACCGAGCCGCATGACGGCCTTCAAGGAGATCGTCATGTACTCGCTTCACCTTCGGCACAAAAGTAGCCTCGTTTTCACAGGTCTTCTGGCCTGCCTTCTGCTTTTCCCCGGTTTTGCCTTCGCCTCCGGGGGAATTACGGAATTTTCCTCTCCCCTGGAGCAGGTGGTCAACACCATCACCGGGCCTGCGGGCAAATGGATTTCCATTGTGGCGATGGCGCTGTGCGGCGTCATCTTCATTATGAACCGCGACGACATCAGCGGCGGTTTCAAACTCCTGCTGTCCGTGGTCTTCGGGATCAGCTTCATCGCCTTTGCCGCAAGCATCGTGAACAGCGTCTTTTCCTTCTCCGGGGCGGTGATATGAGCCGCGCCCTGCCTATTCATCAATCCCTGCACCGTCACGCGCACGTCCTGGGCGCGGAACGGGAGCCGGTTATGACCTCGGCCCTGATCGCTCTGCTGGTCGGGGGCCTGACCGCCGTATCCGTCATAGCGGCTGCAGCCTTCTGGCTTGTCGCCGTTTTCGCCTTGCGGCGCATGGCAAAGGCCGATCCGATGATGAGCCGGGTCTGGCTGCGGCATATCAAACAACAGGACTATTACCCGGCCAAGGCAAGCCTCTGGCGGCCTCTTGGGGGGTATTCATGCTGAACTATTCCTCATCGTCGCAAAGCTGCTCCCACGGCACCTCCAAGGCTGCCGCCAAGCGGTGCAACGTGGTGGCGCGGGTATTCGCGCCTTTGGTTTCCAACTGTGCGTATGCCGGACGGCTTATGCCCATGCGCTCCGCCATGTCCGCCTGGGACAAGCCTTTGTACTCACGCCATGCGCGGACAAGGCTTTTGCCCTCCATGTTGGCCGCTTTGGACACGGCAAGGGGTATGACGGCCTCTGCGGATTCCGGTCTGAGAGATGCCATATATTCCGCATACGGCACGAGAACAAACAACGGTTGGCCGTTGTTCTCAATGATTTGGTGCCTAGTAAGTGTGTTCATTGCGTCTTTTTACCTCCGTAACCGTGATCGCATCGCCGGAAACGTCGAAGAAAGCCCGATATTGCCCGATACGCAAGCGATAGCCCGGCATATTGGTCAAATTCTTCACTCCGCTGATGTCCGGCCAATCCTTCAACACCTCAAGGGCTTCATAGATAGAAGCCATATCCTGGGTGTTCAGCTTGGCGATCTGTTTATGCGCTTTCATGGTGATGTTCACGGTCATCATGGGGACAAGGTAATCTTTGGAAAGTTTTTTGTCAATTTTATCTTGCCAAAACTTTCCAAAAGGGAGGAGCAACCATGCTGAAACTCTCTGATTACCGCTCCAGGGCCAAGGGCCTGCCTGATCTGCTGCCCTATGCCGCGCTGATCGCGCCGGGCATTGTTCTCAACAAGGACGGCTCGTTTCTGGCGGCATGGGAAATCCGGGGACAGGATACGGATTCCAGCACGCCCGATGAGCGGGCCTATGTGTCCATGCAAATAAACAGCGCCGTCAAACTCCTGGGTACAGGCTGGATGTTCCATGCGGACGCGATCCGCTCCAGCCACAGGGCCTATCCTGGGCGGGACAAAGGGCACTTTCCCGATGCCGTCACCCGGCTCATGGATGAGGAACGCCGGTCATACTTCAACAGTGAGGCGGGCCACTGTTTCAGCACCAATACGATTCTGGCCGTCACTTGGAAGCCGGATTTTTCGGCTTCCGGCATGGCCGGGAAAGTCAAGGCGGATGTGGCTTCCGGCCCTGGCCTGGAAAAGTTTCTGGCGCAATTTCAAAACTCGCTGGAACTCATAGAGGACGCGCTTTCCAGTGTTCTCAGAACGCAGCGCCTTGCGGAACGCCCCGCCTGCCATGCTGACGGCGAAAGCTATAGGCAATCCGATCTGCTCTCGCACCTCCAGCATTGCCTGACCGGCGATCTACATCCTGTCCAGACGCCGGAAACTCCCATGTACCTTGACTCCCTGCTTGGCGGGGAAAACCTTACGGGAGGCATTGCCCCGCGCCTGGGGGAAAAGCATCTGGCGATCCTCGCTCTGGACGGACTGCCGCAGGAATCCTGCCCGGCCATGCTTTCGGAACTGGATTCCCTGCCCCTGGAATACCGTTTCTCCACCCGCTTCATCTGCCTTGACCAGTATGAGGCGATGCAGGAGATCAACAAGTACCGCAAGGGCTGGCGGCAACAAGTGCATCGTTTTATTGACCAGTTTTTCAATAACCCCAACGCCCGTATCAACAGAGACGCTTTATTGATGTCCGAAGACGCGGAAACCGCCCTGACGGAAGTTCAGGGTGGTTTGGTCGGCGCGGGCTACCTGACCTCCTGCATGGTTCTTTTGCACGAGGATCAGGAAGTGTTGAAAGACTGGTCGCGGGAATTGCGCCGGGCGATCCAGACTTTGGGCTTCGGCTGCCGCATTGAATCCGTCAACGCGCTGGAAGCCTGGCTCGGCACACATCCCGGCAACGGGTACGCCAACATCCGCCGCCCCTTGGTAAACACTCTCAACCTTGCCGATCTCCTGCCCCTGGCTTCGGTCTGGACAGGCTCGCCCTATAACCCCTGCCCGTTCTATCCGCCCGATTCCCGGCCCCTGGCCGTGCTGATGACGGACAAGAACACGCCCTTCTGGTTCAACATCCATGTGGGAGATCTCGGCCATACCCTGATCTTCGGGCCTACCGGCGCGGGGAAAAGCACCTTGCTCGCGCTTCTGGCCGCGCAATTCCGTTGTTATGAACGCGCCCGCATTTTCGCCTTTGACAAGGGCATGAGCCTCTTTCCCCTCTGTTTCGGCGCGGGCGGCGATCATTACACCATCGGCGGGCCGGAACCCCCAAACGCGATTACTACGTTGTGACGCCGCAGGGCAGGCGGCAAGTGAGCCTCGCCCTCGGCCCAAAAACCCTGTCCTTTGTCGGGGCCTCCGACAAAGAGAGCATCGCCCGGATCAGGGAACTGGCCGCGCGGTGTGGAAAAGGCGGCTGGCAAGATGTCTGGCTGCAAGAACGCGGGGCGGTCTGACGTGGAAATGGAGATGATGCGGGGCTTCGCCCCGCGCCCCATCGGGGGAAATGATTTCCCCCGAACTCCCTCAACAGGAGTGACTATGAAACGCTTTTTTATGTTCTCCGTGATGGCCCTGTCGCTGTATGCGGCTCCGGCCCAGGCCATTGTCGTCACCTGCACGAATTGCAGCAATATGATCACGCAGCTTCTGGAGCGCGTCACCAGCATGGAACAGCTTGCCACCCTCATGGGCGAGTATGAGGAATCCATTGTCCAGACAGCGCAGCAGTTACGCATGGTGCAACAAAATATCGAGCAATACAAGAATATGCTCCGGAACACGGCGCAACTGCCGTCAAATCTGGTCAACGAACTCAAAGGCAGCCTGACCCGGCTGGCGAATCTTTCTTCCACCCTGCGGACGCAGCGCGGCGATATGACGGCCTTGGGACAGGTGTTTATGAACCTGTTCCAGGCGTCACTCTGTCCTGATCCGGTTTGATGAACAATTTTCCAGATATACCGTGCTTGTATACACCCTTGACGGCGATTTTATTTGTGAGGCCCGCGACAGGGAACATTACAAGATTGCAGCCGGCCTGCATCCGGGAAGCTTCCCACTACGCGCGTTCGACGACGAATTTCGCGGTTTAGGCGTTCAAGGGGGTTGTTAGTCCTGATATGGCGCCAATGCGCCACGGGAAACGCGTAATAGGAAAGTGTTTCCTCGCATCCGGACTCCAAAATCCTGGCCGTTTTCTCAAGGCGTAACGCCTGAAGCTTTTTCACCACTTCAGCCGTTTTCTGAGCGGCTGCCTCTTTGTCTTCCTGGGCATGGATCGCTTTGAGCATCAGAGCCACCTCTTTGGCTTTGCCGCGAGGAACCGCGTACAATACAATACAATACAATACAATACAATACAATACGTTGCGGTAAAAATGTACCACGCAACGCTGCCATTTGGTTTTTAAGTAAAATGAGCCGAGTGCTTCCAGAAGACCAAGGCTTTTATCCGAGATCACAAGGTCGATTTCTTCGAGCCCGCGCTTCCGCAAAGGCTGTGTTATAGGAAACGATTGATAACTAAATATTGGATATCTTCACCGGCCTGGTTCAGTCAGCCGGGCTACTCTCCCTGATATACTCAAAAAGCTCGTGAACCTCGACATCCAAGGCTATCGCCAGCTTTTCCAGAGTAAATAGTTTACAAGTTGAAATCCTTTCATCCTTGGCCCTGGCTACCGTATCGGGAGCCACCTTTGAGCGGAATTGTAATTCCTCGTAAGTCATATCCTTTTTTTCCATTAACATCCCGAGATTACTTCTAAAAGGCATATTCTCTCCAAGGTTTTACTTGGATGTAGCCTAGCAAAACTTGACTTGCACTTGGCCATAGCCTAGTAAAAGGTTCATCTGGGTCTGGACAGTCCAGCCAAAAACCTATTCAACCAATGGAGGGAATAATGAAAAAACTCGTATTGATTCTTAGCCTTATCGGGATAATGGCCTTGCCGGGACTTGCCGCCGCCGAAGACGCAAAACCCTATGGCGTCTATGTGGGCGGCCACCTTGGCATGAGCGTTGAAAACTTTTCCAGACGTAAGCAGGTTGATGACATCAATGTCCCAAGCGAATTCTCTTGGTCGCCGGGCAGCAAAACTGATACCACCTTCGGTGGTGGCATTTCCGTGGGCTATGATTTTGACCCACAATTCAATGTTCCAGTTCGCCTTGAACTGGACTATACAGCTCGCAGTCGTGGCGAGGCAAAGTCCAGCAGAGACTTCACGGAGAGTGGCAATCTTTATGGTGAAGAAATGAAAGATCATTGCTGTCCGGCTAATGGTTAAGAAAAAAGTCCAAAATCTCAAGCGGATGTGGTAGAAGAGTTTGCGAAAAACTTTGCCACACAAGGAGATTTTGGACGTGAGTCACCATAATAC
>JAITHT010000017.1 GCA_031279825.1 Desulfovibrio sp.
TTCAGGAGGCTTCTATGTCAGAAGATTACACGCGCATCCCGGCAACCGGCTTTCTCCGCCTACACCAGATTCTGGCCATCATCCCGGTAAGCAAAAGCACATGGTGGCGGGGCTGTAAACTCACAAAACATAGCGACTTCAAGCGAAATTATGCGTACTAGTGAGAACACGAAAGCACCAAAAAAGCAAAGTCCGCCTAGTCTTTTAGGACTTAAGCGGACTTATGCGGATTTTCTTCTGGCGGAGCAGAAGGGACTCGAACCCTCGGCCTCCGGCGTGACAGGCCGGCGTTATAACCGTCTTAACTACTGCTCCGCATCCGTTATGTCGGCACATACCGGCGAAAGCTGTTTTCGCCCGTACCGGGAATGCTTTGTACGCCGACTGATAGAAAATTGCAAGCAAAAAAAGGCGGCAGTTCCACTCCTTACAGAAAATGACGCATATGGACGATTAGGCTATGCCGCTCCGGCATATGGGATCAGCCTGACGACCTTTAGAGCGGTTTCAAAACAAAGCTGCTCTAATTTTTCTTTTTCGCGATGCCTTCGGCGAGCTGTTGCGGCAAACGTTCATAATGGTGAAACTGCATGGTGAAGTTAGCCCGCCCCTGCGTTTTGGATCGAAGATCCGTGGAATAACCGAACATTTCCGATAGGGGCACCTGCGCACGCACGCTCTGGGAGCCGACCCTGGCTTCCATGTTCTGTACGCGCCCACGGCGGCTGTTCAAATCTCCCATGACTTCCCCCACATATTCGTCGGGAGTGACCACTTCTACGTCCATGATCGGCTCAAGAATAAGGGGCGCCGCTTTTGCCAAGGCGTCTTTGATGGCCATGGATCCGGCCACGTAAAAGGCTTGCTCCGAAGAGTCCACGTCATGGTAGGAGCCGAACACCAGGTTGACCTTTACGTCAACCGTGGGGAATCCCGCCACTACGCCGCTTTTCAGGGCGTCTTGTATTCCCTTGTCGATAGGAGGAATATATTCTTTGGGAATTACCCCGCCGGTGATGCTGTTAACAAATTCATAGCCCTTTTCCGGATTCGGTTCAATTTCAATGACTACATGACCGTATTGTCCCCGGCCGCCGGATTGCTTGGCATGTTTTATATCCGCCCTGGCGGGTCTGGAGATGGTTTCCCGATACGCAACCTGAGGCTTACCCACATTGGCGTTTACGCTGAACTCGCGGGTAAGGCGATCCACGATAATTTCCAAATGCAGCTCGCCCATACCGGCAATGAGGGTCTGGCCGGTTTCTTCATCGCCTTTGACGCGAAAGGAAGGATCTTCTTTCGCTAATTTGTTGAGAGCTGCGGAAAGCGCATCACGATCACCTTTAGTCTTGGGCTCAATGGCCACTTCAATGACCGGTTCAGGGATATCAAGAGATTCCAGTCGTACCGGACGGCTGAGATCGCAAATGGTATCTCCTGTGGAAACCTGCTTTAAACCGACCACGGCCACGATGTCGCCGGCCCCGCCCCATTTGACTTCTTCGCGTTTGTTGGCGTGCATTTGGAGCAGACGGCCGATGCGTTCTTTTTTGCCGGTATTTGCGTTGAGCACGGTCATACCGGACTCAATAACGCCTGAATAAATACGGAAAAAGGATAAATGTCCGATGTAGGGGTCGGAAAAAAGCTTGAACACCAAGCCGGCCAGGGGTTCTTCATCCCTGCTGTGACAGACGATGCTCTGTTCTTCATTATCCGGATGGACGCCCTGTATTTGCGCGACATCAAGGGGTGAGGGCAGATAGGCGACCACAGCGTCCAACAAAGGCTGAACGCCCATATTGCGAAACGCGGAGCCGCACAGGACCGGCACTACGTTCTGAGCGATAGTGGCCTTGCGGATACAGGAGAGAACCTCTTCTTCCGTCAGGCTGCCGCCATTCAGATATTTCTCAAGCAGAGTCTCATCCTCCTCCGCCACAGCGTCAAGCAGCGCGCCGCGCTGCCGCTCATATTCATCCCTGTAAGCCGCGGGCACGTCCGTAAGGGTAAATTCGGCGCCCTTGCTGGCTTTATCAAAAATAATCGCCTTACCGGCAATGAGATCCACCACACCCTCAAAAGTATCTTCAGAGCCGATGGGGATCTGGACAGAAACCGGTTTTGCCTTCAATCGTTCGCGAATCATGTCAACGCAACGGTTGTAGTTGGCTCCGGTACGGTCCATTTTGTTCACAAAGCAGATACGCGGCACACCATAACGGTTTGCCTGACGCCATACGGTTTCCGACTGGGGTTCAACGCCGGCCACAGCGTCAAAAACGGCCACAGCCCCGTCAAGGACACGCAGGGAGCGCTCGACTTCCATGGTAAAATCCACATGCCCCGGGGTATCAATGATATTAAGGCGGTGGTTTTTCCAGAAACAGGTGGTGGCGGCGGAGGTAATAGTGATCCCGCGCTCTTGCTCCTGTTCCATCCAATCCATGATGGCCTCGCCTTCATGGGTTTCCCCAAGCTTGTGAGAAACGCCGGTGTAAAACAGGATACGTTCAGTGGTGGTCGTTTTCCCGGCATCAATATGGGCCATGATGCCGAAGTTTCTCTGATCAGTAAGGGGCACTTGTCTTGACACGCTTTCTACTCCAAACACTACCAGCGGTAGTGGGCAAACGCTTTGTTGGCTTCAGCCATACGATGGGTATCTTCACGTTTTTTTACGGCCCCGCCTCGCCCGTTATACGCATCCAAAAACTCGGAGGTGAGTTTGTTGATCATGCTTTTTTCCCCACGGGCACGCGCATAGGTGATCAGCCAGCGGATAGAAAGGGAAACCTGACGATCCGGGCGAACTTCCATAGGAACCTGATAGGTGGCCCCTCCTACGCGGCGGGCCTTTACTTCCATATGGGGCTTGACGTTCTCCAAGGCCTTTTCAAAGGCGCGCAAGGGCTCCTCATTCGCTTTTTCGCTCAACTGGGCGACGGAGGCATAAAAAATTTTTTCAGCCACACCCTTTTTCCCGTTGTACATCAGACGGTTTATAAAACGCGCGGCCAAACGACTATTATAGACGGGGTCAGGCAAGACTTCTCTTCTGGGGATGGGGCCTTTACGCGGCATGAGGCAGTTCTCCTTTTATTTAGGACGCTTGGCACCGTACTTGGAACGGCTCTTGCGGCGATCGGAAACCCCTGAGGTATCAAGGGTGCCGCGTACAATATGATAACGCACGCCGGGGAGGTCTTTTACCCGACCCCCGCGAATCATAACCACAGAGTGCTCCTGAAGGTTATGCCCTTCGCCGGGAATATACGCGGTCACTTCGTAACCATTGGTCAAACGGACGCGCGCAACCTTTCGCAAAGCGGAATTAGGCTTTTTAGGCGTAGTGGTGTACACGCGCGTGCAAACCCCGCGCCGTTGCGGGCAGGCCTGAAGCGCCGGGGTTTTTTTGCGTTTCAGAATCATTTTCCGTTCGTTACGTATCAGTTGATTAATGGTGGGCATTACGCTCCTCCGTTATGATGAGTCAAAAATATGTCCGCAAAAGAGAACGCTCCCGCTGAACCCGAGCCTTGGAGCAAAGGTTCTGTAAGCCTTCTTTTCAAGAAAATTTTCGCGAAGCGCAATTCTGTATCTTATCAAAAGTCTTATGTCAAGCGTTTCGGAAAACGGGTATTGGCACACTTTGGGCGTTTTCCGTGTGCACGCATCCGGCTTATGCCGGGCACTTATCCGCAAGCGCGACGCCCAGAGCGGCCCCCATGGAGAAACACTCCTTAAGCGCGGCATGTGCAGGAACGTATTGCGTCCTGCAGGGTTCCACAGGGAGTTCAAAACCCATTTCCCTGAGTCGCTCGCTGAGAATTTTCGTACATTCGCCCGACCAACCGTAGGAGCCGAAAGCCGCCCCCATGCGGTTTTGCGGACGTAACCCCTTCATATAGTCCAGAAAGCCGCTCATGAAAGGAAGAATGCCGTTATTATGAGTGGGAGAACCCGCAACAATAAGGCCGCAACGGGCCACTTCAGTCATAACGGCGCTATGGTGATGGTTTTTCAGATCCATGATGCGCACGGGCACTCCGACGCTGCTCAATCCCTCAGCTATGGCGTAAGCCATTTTTTCAGTGCTGTGCCACATGGTGTCATAGACGATAAGGGCGCGTTTCTGCATTTTTTGCTCGGCAAAACGCCTGTAGGTCTCAAGAGCGTATCGCACATCCTGCTTGCCGCGGAAAATCAGGCCATGATCCGGAGCGATCATATCAATATCAAGCTTGAGTTCCCCGAGTTGGCCAAGAACCTTAATCACCTGTTGGGAGTAGGGGAGCACAATGTTATGGTAATATTCCGTCATGGCGGCTTCAAGGACCGCGCGGTCAATTTCGTCGGCAAAGCGCTCTGAGCATGCGATATTTTGGCCGAAGGCGTCGTTGCAAATCAGCAGTTTATCCTCGGGAACATAGGAAACCATGCTGTCAGGCCAATGCAGCATGCGTGTTTCTACAAAGTGAATGTTGCGTTTACCGATGGAAACGCTGTCGCCGCTTTTCACCACCTTGAGAGGCCACTTCCCATGGTCGGCAAAATGCGCTTCGATGGCCTTAAGTCCCATGGGAGAACAGAACACTGTTTCCGGCTTGCAGGCTTCAATGACTTTGGGCAACGCGCCCGCATGGTCAAGCTCCACATGGTTGACCACAATGTAATCGATCGAGGCGGGTTCCATCAGATTGGCCAGACGGCAGAGCATCGTTCCGGCAAAAGACTCTTTGACCGTGTCGAAAAGGACGTTCTTTTTGTCTTTGATCACGTAGGCATTATATGTCGTGCCGCGCGGCGAGAGGGAATAGCCGTGAAAGTCGCGGCTGGCGTAATCTACAGCCCCAATCCAATAAATATCTTTTGTTATTTCAAGAGCCTTCATGGTACTATCCTGAATTTTTTAGAACATGTTAACTTTGAAACGCTTTGTTCGGCTGTTTCGGCGAAAAAAAATTTTTCGTCAACGCTTCGCAAGGGCGCGGCGGCGCTTCGCGCGATCAAAGCCAGAGCGCTTGCAGCGAGAAAGCGCTCTTAACAGACCCGCCAGCAGGGTAAAACGCTATACAATACAAACCCATGGACGACGCCGCAAGGATGTGCGGAACAATCCCTGCGGCGAGCTTTGCAAGCGGGCTTCGCCCGCCGGCATCCAAAAAAGCGCCTCTTCACAACAAGAGGAGCCGATACACCATATCAACCCTGCATGATCAGGCAGGTTCAAAGTCCGCTTTGGAGGCGCCGCATACCGGACATACCCAGTCATCGGGAATATCTTTAAACTGCGTGCCGGGGGCGATGCCGCTGTCCGGGTCTCCCTCAACGGGGTCGTACTCAAAGCCGCATAATTTGCAAATATATTTCATAAGCTTGTGCCTCTTTTTTAGGGGTGCTGATACCTGCGTCGCATACGGCTCACCCCGTATGCCGTAAACAACGCGGAGGATAACGAGACCATGCCGCGCTTCAAACTTCGCTACGCTTGGAGTGTAATGCGCATTGCAAGTATTGTCGCGTATAGTGGAATCCGTTGCTGGCAAGATGCCGCGCCTATGCCTGCTCGCTCGCCTTCCAATGCCCGTGCAGGTTACAATATTCACGGGCATACACGTTTTTGCCGGACACGCGGAATTCGGCTTCAGGGGCGTCGCCGGGCTTGAGAAAGCGCATGTAGGAGATACCATCCGCCACCAGTTCCACCCATTGGATCCAGTGTTTATCCTCCATCGGATGAGGTACGGAACCGACCGCAACCTTATAGCCGTTGTCGGTTTTTTTCAGCACAGGCACATGCTTTTCTTTGGCGGCATCCGTACCGCCTTCGATCATAAGCTTCATAGGGGTCTTGCAGCAAGTCATTTCACCGGCGCCGCCGGAAATGACTTCGACAATATTGCCACAGATCTCACATTTTAAAATTTCAAGTTGTTTCGGCATACTTTCCTCCTGATTTGGCTGTTGGGGCATCACGGCTAAGGGGAAGCCCCCGTCTTTTTTGAAAGAGACGCGTTTACAAATAGCTGATTCGGAGCGCGTTCATGAAAGGTGCTGGAGAGACCTCCGAAGGAAGAGCAAAAAGGAGGCATCATGGGATTATCATACGTCCATGATAGAAAAGTAAAGAAAAATTCACTGTTTTTTGGGTAAAAAAGAGCCATGGAAATGAATGTCCATAACCTCAAACTGTATTTTCCCCTTAGGGACAGTGACGGTGACCTCGTCTCCGACCTCTTTGCCGAGCAGGGCGCGCCCCACCGGCGAGAAGACGGAAATGGCCCCTTTTTCTTTAGGGATAAAATCCGTTTCATCAGGTCCCGCCAAGGTATAAAAATATTCCTGATTCGTATCAAGATCGGCAAGGCGCACGGTTGCACCGAAAATAATTTTATTTCCGCCAAGCAACGACAGGTCGATGACGTTAAAACGCGGTATACGGGACTCAATAAAATTGATTTTTGCTTCCAGCAATCCTTGACGCTCCCGGGCGGCGTCGTAACCGGCGTTTTCGCTCAGGTCGCCTTCCTCGCGCGCTTCCTTGATGGCTTGAACGATTTCCGGCCGTTCGCTTTTCAAGCGTTCAAGCTCCCGCTTGATATGCTCAAATCCTTCTACAGAAATGGGAATACTTTCCATGGCAACGTCCTCAAGATTCAACGGCGCTGTGACGCCGCTCTGCAAACAACAACATGATGCGTTATGAAATGGTTTTTAGGGATATATTACGGACGTGAAAATAAAAAACAAGAACCCAGAAACGCGGACGTGCCTGGATGCTTTTTGCTGAGCGCACATGGTTGTCTGTACAATATTATGCTGGAAGCACCGCCTAAGTCAAGGCTTCATCTTGCGCTCCTTTGTGGTCTGATGCCCCGCCCAACCGCAAGACGCACGGCTCTCCCGGCCCATGCCGCCTTTTTGGCCCCGCGGCAGGGGGCAATCATTGCTTGCGCCTCGGCGTTTTTCTATAATAGGCTGTCTTTTTCGGCGCGAACGGTTTCGTGTATATGGCGGCAGGATGCTTTTTACGGATGCCGCAACCGGCTTGGAGCAATTGCAACATGACATTGCTCCCGCGGCGCCGAATGGAGCGTCTCGCAATCAACATGCTCCAAGGCGGTTTTTATGACGGCAGTACGAGAAGCAGAGCCTCTTTCAGGACTTCCTTTAGCGTTGCTTACGCTGGCTTTGCCGTTGGCCACATTCATGCAGGTGCTTGACACCACTATCGCCAACGTGGCTGTGCCTACTGTCGCAGGCAATCTCGGCGCTTCGGCCTCGCAGGGAACATGGGTGATTACTTCTTACAGCGTGGCCAACGCCGTCATTCTGCCGGTATCGGGTTGGCTGAGCAAGCGTTTCGGCGAAGTGCGCCTTTTTCTTATATCCACGGCCTTGTTCTCGCTGATGTCTTTTTTTTGCGGCGTTGCGTCCGATCTTACCTCCTTGATTGTGTTCAGGGTCCTCCAGGGAACCGCGGGCGGTCCTATGATGCCTTTGGCGCAAAGCCTCCTGCTCAATGCGTATCCCCGGAAACGTCGTAACATGGCTATCGCTCTCTGGTCCATGACGGTTTCCGTGGCGCCGGTTTTCGGCCCGATGCTCGGCGGCTATATCAGTGACAACCACCATTGGGGCTGGATCTTTTTGATTAATATCCCCATCGGCATCCTTGTGTTGGTTCTGGTTTGGCGCTTGCTGGGGCAACGGGAAACGCCGGTTGCGCGTGTACCGTTCAACGTGGTGGGTTTTTCTTTGCTGGCTATTGGCGTGGGATCCTTCCAAATGATGCTGGATCTCGGCAAGGAGTTGGATTGGTTCAATTCATCGGCAATCGTGGCTTTGGCTGTAGCGGCCATGGTAGGCATCTGCCTGCTGGTGGTTTGGGAACTTAACTCTCCGTCGCCGCTTGTGGATTTTCGACTTTTTTCCTCCCGTAATTTCAGCATCGGCGTGCTGTGCATCAGTCTCGGCATGATGATTTATTTAGGCACAGTGGTGCTGTTGCCCCTGCTTCTGCAAACCCGCTTCGGCTACACGGCAACCCTTGCCGGCATAGTTTCCTCGCCCATAGGCATCTTTCCCATCTTTCTCGCGCCGCTGATCGGCCGCTATGCGCATAAAGTGGATCTGCGCCTCTTCATTTCCTTCAGTTTTCTCATATTTGCCTTTTGCATGTATCTGCGCGCGGGTTTTTCCCCAGGGATAGATCTGCGTTTTGTTATAGTTCCTCAAATTCTTCAAGGCATTGCGCTTGCCCTTTTTTTCACTCCCCTCACGGCTTTAAGCTTTGCCGGTTTGCATTCCTCTCAAATGGCCAACGCGGCCGGACTTTTCAATTGTATCCGGACGCTCTTCGGGGCTATAGGCGCTTCTGTGGCCACCACGCTTTGGGAACGGCGTGAAGCTTGGCACCACGTCCGGCTCAGCGGGTATATTACCCCGTATAATCCTATGGCTTCGGACTTCTTAGAACAATTGCGCCACATCGGCCTGAGCCCGGAGCAAAGCGCCGCCTTGCTGGCGAGGGAAATCACCAACCAGGGCTTTATCCTTGCGGCGGCGGAGATATACCAGCTTTGCGCCCTGGCCTTTCTTTTCATGATTGGCCTTGTCTGGCTGGCCGAGCGCGGACGGACAGGCGCTCGCGCGCAAACGTCGCCGGCGACGGGGGAATAGAAGTGTAAGGGAAGCAGCTGCCGCGCGGAGGGTTATCTATTCATTTTTGCGCACGCGCGCGAGCACCTTCTGTCGCGCTCTGGCCACGCCGAGATGGTTGTCGGGCACGTCTTTGGTGATAACGGAACCCGCGCCTACGAGAGAGTCCGCTCCCACGGTCACCGGCGCTACCAGCGCTGTATTCGAGCCTATGAAGGCCCTTTCGCCTATACGGGTCAGGTGTTTGTTTTTGCCGTCATAATTGCAGGTGATGGTGCCCGCGCCCACATTGCTGCCCGCGCCCACATCCGCATCGCCAAGATAACTCAAATGGTTGACTTTGGCTCCTTTGCCCAAGCGGGTTTTTTTCATCTCCACAAAATTGCCCGCATGGGAATTTTCTTCCATCACCGCGCCGGGACGCAGGCGCGCATAAGGGCCGACGATGCAATTTCGTCCTATATGCGCGTCCTGCGCGTGGCAGAAGGAATGCATGACGGCCCCCGCCTCCATAGTGACGCTCGCAAGACGGCAGTGCGAGGCGATGCGCGCGCCGCGCCCGATAAAGCATTTCCCGTAGAGTTCGCACGGCCCGGTGATTTCCGCCCCGGGTTCAATACGCGTGTCCGGACCGATACGTACGGACTGCGGGGCGCGGATGAGAACGCCGTTCCGCAGATGTTTCCGCACAAGACGCGCCCGGAGGCGCTCCTCGGATCTCGTCAGTTCTTCCGGCGTGTTCACGCCCAGAAGATCCGCGTCATCGCCGCACATGTGGCCGTATACCGTCAGTTGTTGCTCGACGCCCAAGCCAATCAGATCCGTGATGTAGACTTCGCCGCTGACGCCGCTTTCGGAAAGCATGGGCAAAAGCCGCGTTGTCGCCCCGACGGCAAAGCAGTATATGCCGGCGTTGATTTCGCGCGGCTGCGGGCCGTACCGCGCCGGATCATACTCTTTGGCCTCCACAATGGCGGCGACGCGTCCGCCCCGCCGCACCAGCCGGCCATATGCGCCGGGATCGGTCAGGGTTAGGGTGACGAAGGCTATGTCGGCCTTAGCCTCGGCGGAAGCGGAGAGAAAATTGCGCAGGACAGCCTCGGAAATCAGAGGACTGTCGCCGTTGATGACAAGAATGCGTTCAATGCCGGCGGCGAGCACGGCCGGCCATGCCCGCTGCAGGGCATGACCGGTGCCGATTTGCCGTTCCTGGAAGATAAAATCTTTTTCCCTGCCGGGGAACGCCGCGCGCAGCATCTCCGCCTTATGGCCGACTACCGTCCAGAGTCGGTTGCCGCACAGCGGACCAACGGCGTCGTAGACATAGCGCAGCATGGGTTCTTCAAGAATACGCTGCAGAACTTTGGGAATATCCGAATACATGCGCGTCCCCTTGCCGGCGGCAAGAATAATCGCGCCTGTGTCAGGCGGGCGGGGACTGTGCGAAGGTGGTGTGCCGGACATGGGGTCTTCCTTTCCTGGCGTTTCCGGGAGAAGTTCTACCGCGCGACGGCCTTCCATGAAAAAGACCGGGAAACGCCGTCCGTTTCCCGGTCAGGAGATACGGGGAAGCTCGCTTACTTAACGCCGTCCATAAACTTGATGAGTTGCAGCGTCTTATTGGAATAGCCCCATTCGTTATCATACCAGGCCACCAGCTTGACGAAGGTGTCGGAAAGCTGGATGCCGGCCTTTTTGTCGAAAATGGAGGTATGGGGGTCGCCGATGAAGTCGCTGGAGACCACTTCGTCCTCGGTATAGGCCAGGATGCCTTTCAGATCTCCTTCGGACGCCTTTTTAAGGGCCTTGCAGATCTCGTCATAGGAGGCGGGCTTTTTCAGGTTGACGGTAAGATCCACTACGGACACGTTGAGGGTGGGGACGCGAAAGGACATACCCGTCAGCTTGCCGTTCAGATCGGGGATGACCTTGCCTACGGCCTTGGCCGCGCCGGTGGAAGAAGGGATAATGTTGCCCGCAGCCGCCCGGCCGCCGCGCCAATCCTTCTTGGAAGGGCCGTCCACGGTTTTTTGCGTGCCGGTGGTGGAGTGCACGGTGGTCATGAGCCCTTCCAGGATGCCGAAATTGTCGTGCACGACTTTCGCCAGCGGAGCCAGGCAGTTGGTGGTGCAGGAGGCGTTGGAGACGACCTTCATGGAGGGCTTGTAGACATTGAGGTTCACCCCGCAGACGAACATGGGGGCGTCTTTGGAGGGCGCGGAAATGACGACTTTTTTGGCGCCGCCTTTGAGGTGCGCGCCGGCGGTCTCCTCACCGGTAAAGACGCCGGTGGATTCCACCACATAGTCCGCTCCGCAGGAGCCCCATGGGATGTTCGCGGGATCTTTTTCCGCGAAAAATCTGACCTTGTGCCCGTTGACGATGATGGAATCTTCCGTGTGGGAGATTTGGCCGGTATACCGGCCATGCACGGTGTCGTAGTGCAGCATGTAGGCGCAGTAATCCGGGGTCATAAACGGATCGTTGATGGCCGCGAATTCAAAATCCGGATTGTCGATGCCAGCCCGGAACACCAGACGGCCTATCCGGCCGAAACCGTTTATGCCGATGCGAATCTTTGCCATAAGTGTCTCTCCTGTTGGTGATGAAAAAATATTCTATAGTAATGCCGTCTTTCTTTCCATAGACACGTTTTCCGGCTTTTGGCAAGCCGGAGCAATTGCAAGGTGACATTGCTCCGGCGGTGTGAAGCGAGCCGTGCGCCCATGAGGCGCAGGTGAAATTTATTTTCGCAGGCTACGCCGAATGAAGCGTCTTAAAAAGTCACAATGCTCTACTGTTTTCCGCGCCATCCTCCCTCTGCCTCACAAAGGGCTCGGCCGCAAATCGTCAGGGGGAGGAACCGCTCTCCTGAGAAATGCCCATTCGGGCGAGAAGAGTCAATATTTCCCTGTTGTCCTGCTCTTCCAGCGTCCGGATCATCGTATTCAGATATTTCATGCCGCGGGCACGTTCCGGCGCCGAAGCGGCAATCAGCCTGACCAGTTCCGGATTGCCGGCAACCGCGGCGGCATAGGCCAGAGCCGTACCATTGGCGTAATCATGGCCGAAAACTTCCGTGTCCGGTGCCATGCCGCATTGGAGCAAAAAGTCCAAGGCGGAGGTATCGCCGCCGTCCAGCACCGGCTTGACCGCGCCGCTGATAGTAGCCGCGGCGCCGTCACACGCGGCAAGCTCGTTGAGAAACACCCTCGTCACATCCTTGTCCCGGGCGTTGACGGCAAGGGTCATGAGAGTGGCGTACGATGCACCGCAGCGCTGTTTCTCGTCGGATTCTTGCAGGAAGGCGGCCAGACGCGCGGCCCGCTCCTGAGGCTGAACGAAATAGGTAAGGTGAAACTGTTTTCCCTCTCGTATGAAAAAGTCTCCGTTGGCCCAGGCGATAAAAAACAGGGCCGCCGCGCAGCCCGTGCTGAAGCGTAGCGGAATGTTTAAGGCAGGCAGATTTGCCCGCTCGACAAACCTGAGGGAAAGAAAAGCCGCCCCCCAATATAGGGGATAGGCCAATATCAAGGCGTACAGCAGATTGCCATTGTCAGTAAACGCGGGCAAGGCGACAAGGAATAGGGCTGCCAATACGGTGTTGGCGGCCAGCACGCTGAGGGAGAAACGCAAACCCAGCACACCCCAGGCGAGACAGGCGGCGGCGATACCGTACAGGCAGAGCGCGTTCATGTATTGTATGGCCTCCTCGGCGGTCCGTTGCCTTGGATATGAATAATTTTCCTAACTTTAAGACGCTACAATGAAAAAGTCTACAAGGTTGCTCAAAGCAAAAGCATGTAAAATTTTTTGAGAGTATTAACTTGCGAATGTTTTTCCTGCCCTGGCCCCTTGCGCGGCAAAGCATTTTGAGGGTCATATCATTCGCAAGTTAACACCCTCATCGTATTTTCCCCCGGCCCCGGCGGCGCTATCCGCAACCGTATTCCAGTGGACCTTCCTCGTCCCAGAGCGCGCACAGACTCGGCCATAGTGGAGATTCAGGAACGGATTCTCGCCATTTTGCAGTACGATATCAACCAGGAATGCATGTACGCGATATGAGCATAACCCCGATCACCCCGGTTGACAGCCGGGGCAAGATTTACAATGGTATTGTCGAGGCGTGCGGCAACACGCCTCTGGTACGTCTCGCCAAATTGGGCGCGGCGCTTCCGGGTGCCCTTCTTGCAAAGGTGGAATCCTTCAATCCCATGAACAGCGTTAAGTGCCGCATCGGCATGGCCATGCTGGACAGCGCCGAAAGGGAGGGTAAACTTATTCCCGGCGGCACGGTCATTGAGCCGACTTCCGGCAATACGGGCATCGGCCTGGCCTTCGCCTGCGCCGCCAAAGGATACAAGCTGGTGCTGACCATGCCGGAAACGATGTCCATTGAACGCCGCAAGCTCGCGGCGATGCTCGGAGCGGATGTCGTGCTTACCTCCGGCAAGGACGGGATGCTGGGCTCCGTGCGTAAGGCCAGGGGAAGTGCTGGCCCAGATTCCGAACGGCTTCATGCCCCTGCAATTTGAAAATCCCGCCAATCCCGGAGTCCATCGCCGCACCACGGCGGAGGAAATATGGGCCGACGCAAGCGGCAAGATGGATTGTTTCATAGCCGGGGTAGGCACCGGCGGCACCATCACCGGGGTGGGCGAAGTACTTAAGGAGCGCAATCCCAAAGTCAGCATTGTGGCTGTGGAACCGGACGCTTCGCCGGTGCTGTCCGGCGGCAGACCCGGCCCCCACCGCATACAGGGCATCGGCGCAGGCTTCGTCCCCAAGATACTTAACCGCGCCGTCATTGATGCGATCGTCAGGGTAACGCATGAAGATGCCCTTGCAACAGCGCGGGAAATCGCGCGTGTCGAGGGTATTCTCGTCGGCATTTCCGCCGGGGCGGCCCTATGGGCGGCTAAAATCATCGCGGCGCGACATGAAAGCGCCGGAAAAAACATCGTGGTCATCCTGCCGGATTCCGGCGAACGCTACCTCTCAACCCAACTGTCGGATACGGGAGGATAGAGCATTGCAACATTCAGATTGCAATTGCCCCCGTCTACCGCGCGTCGGCACGGGGCACAACCGTCGCCTTTTCTCCAGCGATCCAGGCGACATGCTCATCATGATAAAAGGCGTATGCCCGCGAGGCCGGAGCGGTATACTCACCCGGCACTTCGGCCGTCAGCGGCAGGGACAATTCCACGCTCTCCCCACCTTTCACTCCCCGCCAGTACAGCGTGAGTTCACGCCCCTTCACTTCATAAGCGGCGATACGGCCAGCCGCCGTCAGTTCCTTCAAGCGTTCATGCCGGGGTTCCATGCCTGCGGGCAGGCCGATAACCGCGACCGGCAAGGAGACGTCCTCCTCTTTGGCGGTTACGCGTACCCGCAACTCCAGGGGTTCGCCCTCCCGCACTTCGGCGGCGGACAAGGATGTGGCCAGACGCAAGGGGCATTCCAGAGAATCCTCGGGCTGAGGCGTGGCATAGGCTATTTCCAGACTGAAGGGCATATCCGCTCCGCCGTCCATAATCAACTCAAGACGGTGTTCTCCCGGAGAAAGGGCAGCGGAAAAATCCGGCAGGAGCAAGGCTCCCTGGGTATCCGGAGAAAAAGCGACGGGATGACCGAAATCTCGGCCGTCAACGCGCAGGCGCACGCTGCCCGCCGCCTTGGGTTTGGCCCTGGCCATATCGTAAGCGTTGATGGCCTTCAGGGCCAGTATAGTAGATTGCGTGTTGCCGAAACGGCCCGCTTTACAACGTTCAAAAAGCCAGCCCATGGAAGCCTCCACCGAACCGGCGAAATCCTCGCCGCAACGCAGCCAACCCAGGATGGCCAGAGATGCCGTTTCAATATGCAAGGCTTCTCCTCTCGAACGAGTGATAGAGGTCTGAGCCTCGGCAAGACTTCCATCCTTGCCCTGCACGCGCTGCAACATGGAAGCCGCCGCCAGGGCGTCAACCCTCTCTCCCGCCAAATAAAAAATGTTGACCCCCAAGGCCAGAAGATAGGAATCATTCGTCGCCGCCACAAGTTTTTTCGCGGCCTGGATTTCGGATTGCAGGCTTTGCGCCTTTTCCCCCGATTCCAGCAGCGTCCATAAGATATACAAATTCGTCAACGGAACCGGCGCGGCGCCGAAAGTATCCAAGGCTTGCTCGCTGCGTTTGAAGCCTCCCGCGCCATCCCTCCGTGCCAGCAGCCATCGGCGGGTACGCTCCAGCATCTCCCGATCCACAGGCATAATCTTTTCCATTTCCGTAAACTGCATCAGACCGTACGCCGTCAAAGCCTCATGGCCGGGATCGCCCCCGAACCATTCATATCCTTTGGAAGGAGATTCAAAACCCACCAGTTTCTTATACCCTTCTTCCAACAATATTCCGGCTTTCTTGATTTTTTTCGGCGATACCCCGCTATGGCTCATGAAATATTGCTGGGCCATCACCAGAGGGAAATTGGTGGAGCTTGTCTGCTCAAAGCAGCCGGACGGACGGCGGAGCAAGGCGTTCAAAGCCTCTTCCATGTTGGCGAGAGGGGTGGGATATACTTTCGCCTCGGCGTGCATGCTTCCCGGTATGAGTTCCGCCGTCACGGCGAATGTCCGGGCAAAAGGCTTTTTCGGGCCGATCAGGCCCGAAGCCGTTTGCTGTACGGGAAAGCCGCGCGGCAGCACGGTAAGTCGGCGGGTAAGGCTGTCGGCGTATGGCCCCGCAGAGGAGTTCAGGGTCAAGATATAGCTGCCCGCCTGTTCGGATTGCAGGGAGAGCGGCACTCCGGTCCGGGAATCGGGGGGCAAAACACTTGGTGCGGTCGCCGCTCCGACGCGCAAACCTTCACCCCGGGAGGAGAAGCCCGTCCTGTCCAGGCTCTGCGGCGTCGCATTGATCAGGACGACGGGGGCGGTCACCTTGTCTCCTGCCACGATGAAAGGAGGCAGCTTGGCTTCCAGATGAAAGGGTTCCCTCGAGATCATGGAGGCAGCCGCCGAACCCAAGGCGCCGTTGTTTCCGAAGGCGTCGGCGCGCACGCGAAAAGTGGTGACGCTATCGGAAAGCTCAAAGGCGACTGTGGCTGTCCCGTCGCGAGGGTTGGTTCGGATGCCGGCATGCCAATACAGGGTTTCCGTGAAGTCGGCGCGGTCGTTAGGCCGCCGTCCGGCCCGCGCCGTATGCGCGTATTCGCGAATCACGATTGGCGGTTCGCTCTCCGGCGCCGGAGCCAGGAACTGTTTCATTTCTCCTAACTCTCTTGGCTCTTTTAAATGCAGAGGCTCCCTAAATGCTGGCTGTTTCTTCTCCGCCATGGCGCGGTTTTCTTCGAGAATCGCAGGCGCCTCCTCGTCGGCGATAAAGACCATTTTATCGACACGTCTCGCCATGAGCCTCGGCTGATCCTCTATCAGTACAGGGCCCGCCGAGGGCGCCGGCGATAGCGGCTCATTCACGGCAAAGGCCCGTTTGACGGCGTCAGGGTCGCGGCGCAGCGCCTCATCCAGTCCGACCAGGACAAAACGCCGCCAGCCCTGCACGCCCAGCAGCAAATCCAGATTACGGGCGGCGTCCGGATGCGCCGCATCAAGATACACGTGGGCGTCGGCCAAATCCTTTACTTCATTTTCCAGATAGGCCATAACCGGCAAATCCGGTGCCTGATCCCGTTTTTCCACCATTTCAAGAAGCGCGTCATCCGTCACGGACAAGCCTACCACGGCTTCCACGGGCCTGCCTGTTTCATCTCTGGCTTCCAGCGTAAGCCGGATCTTGCCCCCGGGCAAAGGAGCGCTTCCTTCCGGGAGCGCTTCCACGGTGACGCCAAGGCGCAACGCATACCTTGGTTGGCGGAAAATCAACCGCTCCGCCAAGGGCCGTCCGTCCCGATCCCAAACTGTGGCTATCAAAATCCCTTCGGCCTCGCCCGGATGGAGACTGACGGCGTCTTCCCCCTCCTGAAGCGGGCATTCCGCCACCAGACGTCCCCGGTGAAACAGGGTCACGCGGGCGGCGCCGCTGTCCCGCGTGGCCGCCACCCTCAAGGTCACCGCCTGGTCAAAGGGGTAACTCTCGCGTTCCGCCCGAAGTGAAACGCCGGAAGAACGCGCCGGGGGCAGCGGAAAAAGCCTGTCCACTCCGGCGGGCCGGCGCAAACGCAAGGCATAGCGTTCTCCCTTGAGCGGCGTCAGAGCCACTATGCCCCGCCCTTCATGAAGCGTGCGCAACTCCGCCGCGACAGGCTCGTTCAGAGCCGCGCCGGCGGCGTCGATACGAACGATCTCGCCCTCCACGTCCGCCGGTTTGCCGTCCGGACGCCTAGCCTGCACGTATATTCTGCCCGGCAAATCGGCGACCGATTCGCCCCCCTCCGGATAAAACGACAGATCAAGGGTTTGCAGAATAATCGGAATGGTTTTGGAGGCCGTCTCCATCTGACCGCCGTCTTCAATTATAATCGCCAGAGTCCCTTCCCCCCGTGCCAAAGCGGCGGGCAGCGGAAAGGACACTTTGCAATTGCCCTCGGCGTCAACAGCCAACTTGTCCACCCTGGCGACTTCCTTTTCATCCACCCGGGCCACGGCGGTCACACGGGCGCCGACAGGAATCCCTCCTTCCGCGCGGGTGACGGAAGCGACGGCCGTAACCGTATCGCCCGGGCCATAGCCCTCGCGGAGAAAGACGATCTGACTTTTCAGCCTCGGCTGAGCATAGGCGCGAATTTCAAAGACGCGCTTGGCCGGAGGGGAATAGCCTTCTCTTGCGTAGTCTCTCATCCTCACCGTCGCCTCATAGCGTCCACCGGGAATTCCCGACGGGATATTCCAACTGAAACCGGCGGTGCTGTTAACGACAGACGTCTCAAGGGAGAACACTTCGTTCTGACGCGGCCCGGAAATAATCAGAACGACACTTTTATTGCCTTCTTCGCGCAGAGGGAAGTAACTGTCCCCCAGCAAGGCGACAGCGCGCGCGTATACGGTTTCTCCCGGTTGATAAATGGGCTTATCCGTGGCAAGGAACAGCAGGGCGCTAGCCTCGTCCTTCCCTCTGTTTCGTATGGCGTCCAGCGTTGCTTCCCGCCCGACCTTTTGCTTAGGCAAAACTCCGGCGGCGGTTCCCGCAAAGGCGGTGCCGGTCGCGTACAACGCCAACAAGCAAAAGGCGATTCGCGCGAAGCCTCGTAGCGAACCGCCCTTTGGCGCTACCCTCATGCGCATTCCAACACAGAAGGAGGACATGGCTTACTCTCTTAGTTGATGTGCACAGCAAAAAAGCATCATCCCCCGGCCGTCTTGCCGTCCAGATGCCCCCACACGGGTAATCAGCCGCGATCCCGGCGTCTGCCTCTGTCGCCGCCGCGTTCGTTGCCGCCGCGTTCGCGGCGGGGAGGGCGGGCTGTCTCTTCGGGATTCCAGACGATTCCCTGAGATTCCTGAAGCACAACCTTACGCGAGGCTCGCACGCGATCTCCGTTAACTTCAATGACTTTAACCGTCATAGCATCTCCCTGTCTGACAAAGTCAGCCACATTTTCCACACGGGAGGTATCAAGTTGAGAAACATGCACCAACGCTTCAAGATTAGGCATCAGTTCGACAATGCAGCCGATTTCCAGTATTTTAACCACTTTCGCCGCATAGTTTTTGCCCAGTTCGGCCTTCTGGTCGTAGGCAAGGACCATGGCCTTGGCTTTTTCCATAGCCTCCATGGTGGGAGCAAAGATGGCGATTTTGCCGGAATCGTCAATATCTATGGAAGCGCCGGTTTCAGCGGTAATAGCCTTGATATTCTTACCGCCGGGACCGATAATCAGACGGATGACATCAGGAGAAACCTCCACTTCACAATGCTGCGGGGCATATTGGGACAGGGACTGCCGCGGAGCGGACAAAACTTTGCCCATTTCTTTAAGAACGTGCAAACGCGCCGCCTTGGCCTGTTCCAATGCCTGAGCCATAATTTCCGTGGAAATTCCCGTAATCTTGATATCCATTTGCACGGCGGTGAGGCCTTCGGCCGTGCCGGCGATTTTGAAATCCATATCGCCCAAGGCGTCTTCATCCCCAAGTATATCGGTAAGGACGATAAATGCATCCCCCTCTTTAATCAAGCCCATGGCTATGCCGGCCACCGGAGCGCTAACGGGCACGCCGGCGTCCATCAGAGAAAGCGAGCCGCCGCAGACGGCGGCCATACTGGAAGAGCCGTTGGACTCCATAGTCTCGGCGACGATGCGCATGGTGAAAGGAAAACTTTCCTCAGAAGGCAGCACCGGGCGCAGGGCTTTTTCCGCGAGTGCCCCGTGCCCTATTTCGCGGCGGGAAACGCGCACCGGCTTGACTTCACCCACGGAATACGGCGGAAAATTATAATGCAGCATAAAGCGTTTCGTTACATCCCCCACCAGGGAATCCACCCGCTGTTCATCCATAGAACTGCCCAACGTGGTAATAACCAGAGATTTGGTTTCACCCCGGGCAAACAACGCCGAGCCGTGGGCGCGCGGCAACACGGCGGTTTCAACGGCTATGGGACGCACGCTTGTGGTGTTGCGGCCGTCAATGCGCAAGCCTTCGTTCTTGATGCGGGCGCGGACGAAGCTCTTCTCCAAATCGCCGAGCACCCCCCCCAGAGAAGCCAGGGCATCGGGCTGCTCCGCAAAAGGAGAAGAGAACGCGGCCAAGACCTGCGCGGCTTTTTCCTTGACGGCTTTTTTAGCTTCCCTGCGAAGCATTTTTTCAGGAATCATCAGGGCAGTCTGGAGATCGGCACCGACCGCTTTTCGCACGAACTCCACCAGGGCCAAGTTGTCAGGCGGAACGTTGACCTCCATCTTTCTTTTGCCGCACAAGCGTGTCAGCTCTTCCTGAGCGCTGATAAGCGGCTGGATTTCCTTGTGCGCCCATGCCAAAGCCTCAGCAACAACGGATTCAGGAACAAACAGGGCCTCGCCTTCCACCATGACCACTGATTCACGCGAAGCGGCAATGACAAAGTTAAAATCGCTGTTTTTAAGCTCGGCAAAAGTGGGGTTCAAGACAAACGCGCCGTTAACGCGGCCGATACGCGCCCCGGCCACCGGCCCGGAAAAGGGAATGGAAGAAAGGCACAACGCGGCTGACGCGCCGGTGACGGCAAGCACGTCGGAGTCATGATCCTGATCCGCGGAAATGACATTGGCGAGCACCTGGACTTCATCGCGGAATCCTTTGGGAAACAGGGGGCGCATGGGGCGGTCGATAAGGCGGGACACCAGCGTCTCGCGTTCGGACGGGCGGCCTATTTCACGGCGGAAAAAGCTGCCCGGAATACGCCCGGCGGCATACATTTTTTCGGAATAGTCCACCGTCAGAGGGAAGAATCCCATATCGCGCTCAAGGGGCTGGGCGCACGCGGTGACCAAAACGACGGTATCCCCGCATTGCATCCAGACGGCGCCGTCCGCCTGATTAGCAAGACGACCGGTTTCCAGAATAATTTGCTTGCCGTCTATGGAGGCGTTCACACGCGTACAAGGAAAAACGCTCATAACTTACAAATCCTTATTGTTTGAAGGAAGCTTTGCGGCAAAGACGCTCCCTTGCCTGTTCGGACAGGCGCATCTTCCGCCCGCTCCCTTCACTGAATGTATTAAACGCGGAATGCGAATCCGCATTGTTCCCACCAGAGCAGATTAACCTTGAAACGTTGCGCTCGTCGTTATACGACGAAAACAAGTTTCGCCCACTCCTCGTGCGCGTAACCGGCGCTTACCCTGCCGGTTAACGAGCATTTTCAAAATGAAAATACTCTAATGGCGTAGCGAACGTTTCCAAAAGCGTCTTTCCTGCACAAGCAAAGCGCATCTCTTGCCTGCGTAAGAATACGGCAGGCGCAGGCGTAAGCCCGAAGGGGAAAAAAGCATGTCTCCCCCGGGCTTCCCCGACAGACTACTTTCGTAGTCCAAGCTTATCGATAACGCTACGATATCGCTGCACGTCTATTTTTCTTAAATAATTCAAAAGATTACGACGACGCCCCACAAGTTTTAACAAACCTTGTCGAGAATGGAAGTCTTTGTTGTGCTCTTTGAAATGTCCGCTTAAGTCCTGAATTCGGGCGGTCAAAAGAGCGATTTGCACTTCCGGCGAACCGGTATCACCTTCATGTTTGGCATACTCGCCTATAACGGTTTTTTTTTGTTCAGCGCCTAATACCACAGCAATCTCCTTGCAATAATTTCCCTCACCTTGCGCGGGTTCCGTCAATTACACGAAGCCGCGTCCGCGTGAGAGCATTGATTCCACAGCCCCCGTAACAGCCCCCAGACCGCCTCTCCTCCGTCACGGGAGGTTTGGGCAAGGGCAATGACCTTTCCGTCAGCGTTCAGCATAAGCGCCCGCATACCCGGACGAAAGGATTGCCCGTCCAGAGGGTATGCCGTATAAACAAGGCAAACGCCGTTACGCACAGCGGCTTCGTCTTCACGGGCCACGCGAAAACGGGGCCAATCCGGCAGGGCATCCGGTATGCCTGCCACTTTCTGTGGAAAGGTCTCGGGATCAGCCAGTACATCCTCAAGAGAATGCGCCGCTTCCAGCCCGAAGGGGTGGCTGTATTCCCGGGTGAGTTCCTCAAGCGCGGCACCGCACCCTAAGCGATTCCCCAAGCTGTGGGCCAGAGAACGTATGTAGGTGCCGGAACCGCATATCACCCGGAAACGGATACGCTCGGGACCGACCAATTCGGCCTCGCCGCGTGAAACAGTAACACGCTTTTTTTTGATCGGCACGGCCAATCCTTTGCGCGCAAGTTCGTACAGAGGACGTCCACGGTGTTTCGCCGCCGAATACGGAGGTACTTCCTGTTCGTAGCAACCTACAAATTCCGCCATTACACGGGTCACGACGGCATCCGTTATGCCTTTTGCCGGATGCCTTGCAAGCACCTGCCCCTGGCTGTCCCAGGTATCGGTGACAATGCCCAGCCGGATAATACCGGAATACACTTTATCGCCGCCATCCATCATATACGCGGAAATTTTCGTGGCCTGCCCTAAAAGCACGAGCAACACCCCTCTGGCCATAGGGTCCAGCGTACCCGCATGACCGATCTTCCTTTGCCCCAACCCGCGTTTTACCGTGGCTATGCAGGCGGCTGAAGTCATGCCTCCGGGCTTGTCGATCACCAATACGCCGTCTTGCTGCAAAAGGAACGGCAAGGCCGGGCCGAGAGTCCCCCGCCCGGAAGTCAACCCGCCGCCGGCGGGCGCACCCTGTAAGGAAAACAGTGTCGGCCTGCGGGTATGAATCCTTGAGTGGGCAGTCATACCCCTGTTCTCCTTTGTCACACAAAAAATGCGCTTTCACTACGCACATCAACTTCCATAGTAAACTAAATCTTTTAATATAAGAAGCAATAACTGTCCAGAACATTTTATGCCAGGGTCGGGACTCTATAGCGGCTTTGCAGGAAGGAGAAGGAACGGAGCATCCCGAGTGTGAAATATCTAGTGTTGCGTCCATGAAATCCGTAGATATTTAAGCGACCAGAGGCTTGCCGGTATATGTCCACTGAAATAGCTTGGCCCAAAGTTGGTTATAGTTTTTGATGTAGCACATAATCTGCTCCACCAAGGCCCGCTTGCCCGGCCAGACTCCTCCGCGCAATACGTCACGCGTGAAAATATTAAACCATATC
>JAITHT010000092.1 GCA_031279825.1 Desulfovibrio sp.
GTCTTGAAGGCGTTCATCAGCTCGAAAACGCCCGCGTGTCCCTGGCCGCTTGGCGGCATATACGCGATACCCCCGCCCTATTACCGGCAAAAGGCCAGCGCCGTATGGCCGCCGCCCTGCAAGCGACAGAAACGCATATCCTCGAAGGCCGCGCCCTCGCCCGCGCGTGGTTGCCGGGGCGCTTCCAGCGGGTATCTCCCCTTTATAAGGAGAATGAAGAAGAAAAAAAAGAAAGAGGTAAGAACGGCGAAGAAAAAAGATACTACCCATGCGCCAGGGGCTGGCCTCCCATGCTCCTTGACGGCGCCCACAACGCGCACGGGATGGCCGCGCTGGGGCACAGCCTCGCCCGCTGCCGCATCGCGCCGGCGGCGGTCGTTTTCACCTGTCTGGCAGATAAAAATCCGCTCTCTTTGCTGCCGCATGTGCGGGCTCTGGCCACCGGCCCGATATTCGTCCCTCCCATTGCCGATCACCCGAGGTCCATACCGCCTGAGGAATTAGCCGCCCTCATCGGTCTCAACGCCATCCCCGCGCGCTCTTTACGAGAGGCGCTCACGGCGGCATCAATCCATATCGCCTCCCGCCTGCCCGAAGCCTTCCGCGAACAAAAATCGCGCAATCCCCTGCTCATCTGCGGCTCTTTATACCTGTTGGCGCAGCTCTACGACCTGCGCCGGGACTGCCTCATGCCCGACCCTTTTCCCAACGGAACAAAAACGCCGTAAGACCACGCAACGCGATCAATAAAACGGGGCATCCTGATAAAAATCGCCCTTTTGCGCTACGCGGCATCGGACACGCTGTTACAGGCGACCTCTTTTCCTTACTTCCGCAGCCCAGCTACACGCTTTGTATGTTATACAGCTTTAATTTGCGAGAAAGGTAGCTGCGCTCCAGGCCGATGGCCTCGGCCAGACGGGAGATATTACCGTCATATTCCTGCAGCTTGGCGGCGAGAAAACGAGCCTCAAAGGCGCTGCGAGCGCTTTTGAAATTGCCGCTCAGGCTTTCCGGCGGCAGAATAAAGGCGCTGTCCTGCTCAGACGCTGCGAACGAAGGAACAGCGGATGTCCGCTCCGCCATTCCTGCCGATCCCTCACCGGTCAAAGCACATCGCTGCGCATCGGGCGAACAGGAAGCTCCCGGACTCCGGCCCTGCCCTGCGGACTTTGCCTGCGCGGCATGAAATTCGCCGGGAAGATGAGACATGGCGATTTCCCCGCCGCTATGCAAAATAATCATCCTTTCCAGAAAATTACGCAATTCGCGTATATTACCCGGCCAGGCATACGAACGAAGCGCCCGCTTCGCGTCCGGAGCGAACGACACCGGCACCAAGGCCAAATCCTGAGCCAGAGTAGCGGTAAAATAGTCAGCCAGCAAAAAAATATCATCTCCCCGTTCACGCAAAGGAGGAAGATGCAAAGGAAAAACGCGCAGACGGTAGTAGAGATCTTCACGAAAAGTTCCGGTACTGATAGCCGCTTCCAAATCCTTGTTAGTCGCGGCGATGACGCGAACATCCGTATGGATGATCTTATTTCCGCCAACGCGTTCAAAACTTTTTTCCTGAAGGATACGCAGTATCTTGGCCTGCGTTTTCAGGCTCATATCGCCAATTTCATCAAGAAAAAGCGTGCCCTGATGGGCCATCTCAAATTTGCCGATTTTCAGGGAATCAGCCCCGGTAAAGGCGCCTTTTTCATGGCCGAACAATTCGCTCTCTATCAGCTCGTCGGGAATCGCCGCGCAATTTAAGGCCACCATGGGCTTATCGCTACGCCTGCTGGAAGCATGCACGGCTCTTGCCGCTATTTCCTTACCTGTTCCATTTTCTCCGGTAATGAGCACCCAGGTATCCAGAGGAGCGACCCGGCGTATCTGTTCACGCAACTCCAGCATCACCGGCGAAGCGCCTATGGGACCGCCGGAATCCTGTAGATCAAGCCGCTCGCGCAGTTCCATATTTTCTTTTTTCAACGCCTGAAATTCCAGGGCGCGTTCCACGGCGATAATGACTTTCTCCAAAGAAAGGGGTTTTTCGATAAAATCGTGAGCCCCTTTCTTAATGGCGGCCACCGCGGTTTCAATGGTGCCGTGCCCGGAAATCATGAGCACCGGCAAAGAAGGATACGAGGCGCGCAAGAACTCGAGCGCGGCCAGCCCGTCCATGCCGGGCAGCCATATGTCCAGAAACACCAAATCCGCATAGTCCTTTTCCAGAAAAACGAATCCTTCTTCCGCGCAAGACGCCTCAAGCACAGTGTATCCCTCATCCTCAAGAATACCGCGCAAAGAAAGGCGTATGCCCTCCTCATCGTCAACAATAAGCAAACGGCGGGACGTTTTCATTTGCACAGCGGCTTCCACCGGCATATAAGCGGCTCCTTACCGGGAAACGGGGCAGACGTCGCTTTCACCGGCGTCGTCGGAAAAACCGCAATAGGGAGATATTTCACGCAGACGGCTGATAATCTCTGGAAGATGCTCAACCACGAAATCGACTTCCTCCTGGGTATTATAGCGACTCAAAGAAAAACGAAGAGAACCGTGAGCGTAAGTAAAAGGCACGCCCATAGC
This sequence comes from Desulfovibrio sp., assembly GCA_031279825.1. Taxonomy (GTDB): domain Bacteria; phylum Desulfobacterota; class Desulfovibrionia; order Desulfovibrionales; family Desulfovibrionaceae; genus Frigididesulfovibrio. Next base: position 2,584 of record JAITHT010000092.1, read on the forward strand.
GCGCAAAACATGCGAAGGTTCCAGACTGCCGGAGGTGCAGGCCGAGCCGGAACTGGCGCAGATACCGAACTGATCGAGCATAAGGAGGATGGCTTCGCCCTCCACATACTTGAAAGAGATGTTCACGGTATTGGGCAGGCGGTTGTTCTGGTCTCCGTTGATAACGGCATCTGCAATGGAGGCCATGAGCCCGCTCTGCAGACTGTCGCGCAAAGCCCTGACCCTGGTGTTTTCTTCTTGTATATGCCTTCCGGCCAGTTCGCAGGCCGTACCGAGAGCCACTATATTAGGCACGGCCTCGGTGCCCGCGCGGCGTCCCCTTTCCTGATGCCCTCCGCGCAGAAAAGGCCGGAAAGGCGCCCCCCGGCGTACGTAGAGAGCTCCCACGCCTTTGGGGGCATGCAGCTTATGCCCGGACACAGCCAAATAGTCTATAGGCAACATACTGAGATCTATAGGTATTTTTCCAACGGCCTGCACAGCGTCCACATGAAAAGGAACGCCGCGCTCACGGCACAGGGCTCCCGCCTCGGCTACGGGGAAAATGTTGCCGGTTTCGTTGTTGGCGAACATCATGGAAACCAGAGCCGTTTCTTTATTCAGAAGTTTCGCGAATTCGTCCAGACTGACGCGCCCTTTGCCGTCAACACTGAGATAGGAGACGGCGTACCCCTGCTTTTCAAGATGCTGCCCGATAGCCAGCACAGCCGGGTGCTCCACCCGCGTGGTAATGAAATGCTTTTTTTCGGGCCGGGCGTTCAAAGCCGAGTAAATGGCCGTAGAATCACTCTCCGTGCCGCAGGAGGTGAAAATGATCTCCTCGGGGCTCGTGCCGAGAAGCGCGGCCACCTGTTCCCTCGCCTTGCTTAAGGCGCTTTGGGAGCGGCCGGCGAAACGGTACATGCTGGAGGCGTTGCCGTACTGATCCTGCAAAAAAGGCAGCATAGCCTCAAGCACTTCCGGGGCCACACGGGTAGTAGCGTTGTTGTCGAAGTAACGTATCGCGCCGCTCATTGGGAAACCTCCCTGACGGCGAGATCCTGCTCCACCTGATCCCGCAGGGTCTGCTGTACGAATCCTTCTATTGTCAAACGGCTTGAGGGACAACTGGTGCACATGCCGCGCAGGGCCACGGACACTTCTTTGCCGTCGATATCCACCAGTTCGATATCGCCGCCGTCCTGCTGCAAGCGGGGGCGGATTATCTCGTCCAGTACCCGCATGACCCGCTGCATCCGCTGCACGTTAGACAAAGCAGGCGCGGCTTCGGTTTTGGACTTGCGCAAATCAGGAATCAGCACGGGCTTCGCCCCCACCGCACTTTTGCCGGAGACTCCTCCGGCAAGAACGTTCTTGAGAATCTCGCCCATATCTTCCAAACATTCTCCGCAGCCGCCGCCGGCCTTGGTAAAGTTGGTAATCTCCTCCACAGAAACCAGCGCGTTCTCCTGAATAACCTTGACTATCTGTTCTTCCGTCACGCCGAAGCATTTGCAGACAAGACGGCCTTCATGGGCATGCGGCACGGGAGGTTCTCCCCGCCAGGAACGAATGGCGGCTTCAAGGGCCTCCTGCCCCATGACGGAACAGTGCATTTTCTCCTTGGGCAGACCGCCCAGCGCCTTGGCGATATCCTTATTGGAAACGGCAAGGGCATCCTCCACGCTCATGCCTTTAACCATATCAGTCAGCACAGAACTTGAGGCAATGGCGCTGGCGCAGCCGAAGGTCTGAAACGAAGCGTCAACTATACGGCTGTTTTCGATCTTCAAATACAGCTTCAGAGCATCGCCGCAAGCCAAGCTGCCCACTTCCCCCACGGCGTTGGCGTCTTTAAGCACACCCACGTTACGAGGATTAAGAAAGTGGTCGCGGACGGCATCGGTATATTCCCACATAAATAAGACCTCCATGAGTGTCCCGGCCGGGAGCCGGATCAAAACGCAAACAGTATCACTATAGCAATGAACGCTTCACATAGATAGAGCGTTTTCACTTTGAAAATGCCCTATCAACCGGCGGCGTAAACGCCGGTCCGGCGAACGGGAAAGAGGCAGATCTTCCGCGCGATAGCGGAACAGGGGCGTGAAAGCGAATGCTTTCACGCCCCGAAGGGACGAAGGCCGCCACACTTCGTTTCGCGCCACCGGAGCATTCCGTCCATGTAAACGATTTGAATGCCGCAATGCTCTGACGGCGGGCAAAATCCTCCCGCAATGAGAGCGATATAAAAACGACATTGCTCCAGAGCGTGTTAACGCTGTAGAATCTTTGTTCTCCGGCAAGGAAGATGAGTCTGCCATGAGGGAATATACTCTTACGGTATTTGACCGGGATGGCAGCCACAATCTGACGCGGCCAGAGGGCAAAAAGGCATAGGGTTAACATGCCCTAACATTTACAAGTATACTATAGCCTATTACGGCACTTGAAAAGGGACCTGACCTGCTTTTTCCGACAGCGGCCATGCGCGCCCTCCCGAAAACCGCCGTTTCAAAACCCTCTCGCGTAACGCGGGACATTCGTTACGATTCCCGATATTGCCAAAAGCGCCGTCCGCAATTACGATACGCGGCGTAGCGGCATGACGGCATGCAACACATCGCGAAACAAGAAGGATGCGACATGACAAACCTCACATGGAAGGATTTTGAAGCCGTGGAATTGCGCGTGGGCACAGTGTTGCAAGTGGAGGAGTTTCCCGAAGCGCGTAAACCCGCCTATAAAATTTGGGTGGATTTCGGCCCTGATATCGGTGAAAAAAAGACCAGCGCGCAAGTAACCGACCATTATCTGGCAAAGAATCTGATAGGCCGGCAGGTGATCGGGGTAGTGAACTTTCCCCCCAAACAAATCGGGCCGTTTATATCCGAATTTCTGCTCACAGGTTTTACCGATACCGAAGGGGCCGTTGTCCTCGCTGTTCCGGAACGGCCGGTACCTGACGGGGCAAAGCTCATGTAAGCGCCAATATCCCATATCCTGAAAAATTCTGAAAAAACCTTGCCGGGGCAGCACCATTCGCACTTGTTCAGGGCAGGACAAGCTCCAGATGCATTACTTTGGCTGCCCAGAGTAAACAACCTGTTTGACGCTCCATCCAAATGAGGTAGCGAAGCCCTTCATGGCTTCGCGTCTCACGCTTGGGAGGGGTTTGGATCCCTCCCAAGCTTCCGCCCCTGAAAGAAACCCCGCCCTTCAGGGCGGGGTCGGGGCTATATGGCCTTTCGGCAGGGGTTTCAGACCACAAAGGAAGTTCTGATCAATCGGAATCAAGGGGCATTATGCACGACTTCTCAACAGTCAATACTGTAAAAGGCATGAAATGCCTTTTACAGTATTGACTCAATAACCCCCAACATGCGCTTTGTATACGGCTCTTCATATTTTCCGGCGTTCCCATAAGCGCATATCCTGCATTTTTTTACGCCGTTCTCTCTGTAAAAATTTACAAACAAGGGGCATGCCTTTTTTATAATCGCAATGCTTACGGTACTCTTCAACAGTAAGACCGTGAGATGCCAGATGTTTTTTTGTAATCAACTTAAAGCTTTTTCCGCAGATGACGCATGTAATGGATTTTTCCTTAATGGCTTTTCTGGGATCAATAGGGCCGTCAGAGTCTTCCAGCGCTACAGCGTTGCCACCGGCATCGCCTATAACGCGAAATTTCTCAGCAAGCTTCATTACCATAGAGACTATATCCTCTTCCGTCATGGTCCGGACACTGGCTTGCGCTCTGACGATCTCCAAGGCTTCCGTAAAATAGTTCTTCATATTTATCTCCTTACGTTGAGCATATAAAAAAATTTCTAAGAAAAGTCTCTATTATTTCAATTTGTATCTCTGATATTCGTATAACGCCGTATGACGCCTCTATTACATAGAATTCATCAAAAGTACTTTTTCGTTAATAGAATATATTTATCTTGTCTATATATAAATCGCATTATTTGACGATGTAGTGTAATCCCCCCGCAAGGTAGTGTCCAGAATTTTTCGCACATTTTGTAGTAGCCAAGTAATGTCGGTTTTGGCGGTGCCTTGAGGAGTCGGCGCGGGCCTTGCGAGCGATATCCCTCAAATATATCGCGGCTGC
>JAITHT010000029.1 GCA_031279825.1 Desulfovibrio sp.
AACGTGATTTTCGGCTTGCTCCCGCCGCCTGCGGCGGCGCGCCGGGCAATACGGCCCGGCGGCTAGTGTCCTGATTTTTAATGCGAATTTATGACTCAGGACACGAGAGCATTGTAGCATTCACATTGTTTACACGGACGAAATGCTCCAGTTGAAGCGTTAATCTGCTCTAGAAGCGCGCCTGCGCTTGTACCCTCCATTTTTGACGCTTCATTCGCTCTCGGGTATTTTGGCAGCCAGCACGCTTTGTCCAGCCAGGACTTTCTGCCCAAGGGCAACTGTCGGGACATAGCTCTCGGGCAGATAGAGATCGACGCGGGAGCCGAACTTGATCATGCCAAAGCGCTCTCCGCGCGCCAAGATATCGTCCCGCTCCACTCGGCAGACGATGCGCCGGGCGATAAGGCCGGCGATCTGTACCAGGGTCCATCGCTCGCCGGCGGCATCCTCCACGGCGTACAGACAGCGTTCATTATCGTATGAAGCTTTGTCAAAAGAGGCGTTAATGTATTTCCCCGGATGATAGGCAATATCGGTCACCCGGCCGGCTACCGGACTGCGGTTCACATGCACGTCAAACACGTTCATAAAGATACAAATGCACTGTCGCGGCGCCTTAGTGAACGGATCGGGCATCGTGGCTATTTTGACGATTTTTCCGTCAGCCGGACTGACCGCCAGATCTGTTTTTTGAGGAATAACCCGTTCCGGATCGCGGAAGAAATTACAGCAAAAAAGCGTGAGCAGAAGAAATATCAGCGCCGGAAACGCCCACCCAAGCGCGGAGAATACAATGCTTGCCAAAGCGCAGTACCCTATGCAGGGCACTCCTTCCGGGGTGACACCAAAGGAGGCTTTACTCATGGAAGAGATCCTTATCTATTTTGCGTTGAACAGCATAGTGGCGTATACGGGCAAGCGCCATATGTTCCACGTTATACCCTATTGATGCATAAAGGAAAAGCAGGGCATGGACTCACTTACGCATCTTGTGGCGGGGGCGTTGACCCCCCTGGCTTTTTCAGGCGCTCCCAGGCGCAGGGCCATGGCGCTTTTCGGCATTGCCGCCGGCGAACTGCCTGATATAGACGTTATTTTCGGCTCCACGCCGGAAGCGTTGATGTCCGCGCACCGGGGTATAACCCATGCCCTAATCTGGCAGCCGCTGCTGGCGAGTCTTGTTGTGTTGCCCTTTTACATATGGCTGTGCCGCAAGAGCGCCCCTTCCCCCGCCGGCGTCCGCCCGGCCGCAAACCACGACGCTTTCGGCCTCGGCCGATTGTTCCTTGTGGCCTTGTTCGCCCTGTATACCCATATTTATCTTGATTGCATGACAACTTACGGCACACAGATTTTTCTGCCGTTTTCCGATATACGCGTAGCCTTTTCCTCTATGTTCATTGTTGATCTGCTGCTTACCATGCCTCCCCTTGCGCTGATGATCTACGCGTGGAGGCTGCCTCCGGCGAAAGGCGCGTCCGCGCTGTTTTCCCCGGAGCGGACGGGGGCACGGAGGCATGGGCAAGCGCTGCCGGAAATGCCCGTTTCAGGCAGGGCGCGGCGCATTGCCCGTATCGCTATTGCCTGGATGCTGCTCTATCCCCTGGCTTCCCTCGGCATAAATGCGGCGGTCGCGGCATTACGCTCTCCCTCTCTTGCTTCGGGAGCTTCTTTGCGACTCTTGACTGAGCCCTTCTCTCCCTTTGTCTGGAAGGCTGTTATTGAAGATGCCCGTACGTACCGTATGGGTACCCTGTGCCCCTTTTCCCCTGACGAGCCGTTGTTGCAAAATTTTGTCCAGCCGGAAGCCATGTTGTACGAAAGCCTTAAGCGGCAACATCCGATTTTCCGGCAATTTGAAAAATTCGCGCCATTCATGATACAGACAGAAAGGCCGACGGACTACATGACGCAAATGGACTATACGGAAACGGTCAGGGAATACGCCTTTGCCGATCTGCGTTATATCATATCTGCGGACAGCCCGGCCCGATTCTTTGGACGCGAGGATCCCAATTTTATTTTAGAAGCGCGCGTCAATGACAGCGGCGCTCTTCTGGCGTATCGATTTTTACGCCGCGGCAAACTGCGCTCTACGCCCTGGATCCTTCTACAATAGCGCTTTTCTTCCACAAAGTGAACAAAGCCGAAACCCGCGTTTTTCAACGGAGCGATCTCCATACATCGGCCAATAGCCGATGCACTGTTTCAAGGGGAATTGCGTTCTTTTTCCAGAAAAATGGCGCACAAGAGAAAAATAAGGGTTATACCCCCTCTTTCTTTTTCTCAGGATTCGCTTATCTTCAAGGCGCACTCTTTCTGATCACCTTTTTTTCTTTATCCGTTTCGTACGCTCTCCGGAATGTCGGGGACGTTTCGGTCCATCCGTAATATATTAACGGCTCATGCTCCGCCATGAGCCGGCATGCGCAACCAGCGCTAACGAAGGAAGCATATGATCAGGCCGGTACTGCAATATCCTGATCCTCGTTTGACCCGCAGAGCCGAACCGGTATCGGCCGTTACCCCCGAGTTGAAGGAGCTTATCTTCGACATGGCCGAAACCATGTACGCTCGAGACGGCATCGGTCTTGCGGCGCCGCAGGTGGGGGAAGCCATCCGCCTGGTGGTCATGGATGTTTCCGGCCCTGAAAAGAGGGCAGACTTGCGTGTTTTGGTCAACCCTATACTGACGTTGCGCGGCCGGGACGTGGATTCGGAAGAAGGCTGCCTGTCCGTGCAGGATTACCGCTCCACCGTATGCCGCAAGGAATTTGTCCACGTTGAGGCGGCTGACCCTGACGGACGGCCCTTGTCTTTCGATGCCGAGGGTTTGCTGGCGATGTGCCTGCAGCATGAATGCGATCACCTTGACGGCACCTTGTTCATTGATCGCATCAGCCGGCTGAAACGCGCCATGCTTGATAAAAAGGTGCAAAAAAAGGAAAAACGATAATCATGGAGGGTTGTTCTCCTTGTCTGGCGCCATGTTCCGCCGCCGGCGGGAACGGTATACGCGACGTCCCTCCTCTTCGTCGAGGGGGATGTATCGCCTCTCCCCGCGCCGACGCTTGCGTCGCCGGACAATCCCGCGCCGATGCCTTTATGCGAACGGAGTCAGTCAGCATAAAGGCCGACTCCCCTTCCTTGCGGGCCGTGTTCATGGGCACTCCCGACTTTGCCGCCGCTATTCTCAATCTCCTCCTTCATGAGGAATGCCTTGATATAACAGCTGTATACACGCAACCGGATCGTCCGGCGGGGCGCGGGAAAAATATGCGTCCCTCTCCGGTGAAAACGCTGGCCGAAGAACGCGGCATAGCTGTGGAGCAGCCTCCGGACTTCAAACATGGCGGGCCGGGGGACGCCGCCGTCGCCGCTTTAGCCGCCTACGCGCCGGATGTGCTGCTTGTGGCCGCTTATGGGCTGATTCTTCCTCAACGGGTGCTGGATATTCCCAAACTCATGCCGATCAACGTGCACGCATCGCTTTTGCCGAAACACCGGGGCGCGGCCCCTATACAGCGGGCCATCATGCAGGGGGACGTCGTTACCGGCGTCAGCATTATGCGCATGGAAGCCGGGCTCGACAGCGGCCCCATACTGCTGCAGCGGGCCACAGGCATAGGCATCAACGACACCGCGGCGATGCTGCGCGAAGAGTTGGCCGAAGAAGGCGCCCGTCTCCTCCTTATGTCCCTGCGGCGCCTCATGGCCGGTACGTTGTGCGAAATCCCGCAGGAACATGCCCGCGCCACCTATGCCCCCAAGTTGCGCAAAGAAGATGGTCTTCTGGATCTTTCCCTGCATGGCGAGATGCTTCATGCGCATATCCGCGGGGCGACACCCTGGCCCGGCGCCTCTATTATTCTGCACCGGGACGGACAGCCGGAACTTGCCGTTCAGGTGGAACCGGGGGTATTTCCCCTGACCGACGGAATGCAACAGGCGCTGGCAACGCATAACGAAAAAAAAGCGCAAGAATCCCTCTCCATCGCCCGCGTTGTCGGCCAAGTGGATGGCGCGCTCTTGCTCGATTGCGGCGGAGGCTACGCCTTTACTTCCTTCAGGCCGGCAGGACGCAAAAGCATGCATGCCGCCGCTTTTTATAACGGCTATATCGCCGGCGCCGGCGGAGTCTATTTCAGCGGGCGATAGCGACAAAAGGCCTTGGTGCGTTCACGTGAAACACTTGCCTTCCCTTTTTTCCAGGAAATATGTTTCCGACTTCATACATGATGCCGCGCCAAAAGCACCGCGCAAACGGCTGTTCATCGGGTTGATTACAGGCACTTCCGTCCTGCTTTGCCTGTTCCTTCTGGCGGGCTGGATTATTCCTGTCGTCGGGCTCGGCAATATTCACCCCAGTATTCCCTATATCACGGGATTTCTGCTCGCCGCCTGTATAGGCGTCATAGCCTGGACCGCTCTGAGTATGGTGTTGCAAATCGCCACAGGCAGAAAATTCCGGGGTTCTTCCCGGATGAGAGGGCTGGCCAACAGATTTTTATTGCCGTGCATGGAACTTGTGGCGCGCCTCGTGGGCATTTCCGCCGATGAAGTCCGACGCAGCTTCATCAAGGTGAACAATGAACTGTCGCGCAACTTGGGACCCGTCTTCACACCCGAAAACATCGTCATTTTACTGCCGCATTGTTTGCAGAGGACGGACTGTGAAGTCCGCCTCACGTCCCTCACTGACGCCTGCAAGCGTTGCGGGCGCTGCCCTATCGCCGGCTTGCTCTCTCTGCGCGATCAGTACGGAGTCAGACTGGCAATCGCCACCGGTGGGTCCATTGCCCGCAGAATCGTGGTGGACATCAGACCGCGGTTGATTATAGCGGTGGCCTGCGAACGCGACCTTACATCGGGCATACAGGATACCCACCCTTTGCCGGTTTACGGCATTTTGAACCATCGCCCTCAAGGTCCTTGTCATAATACCACGCTTTCCCTTTCTTTGGTTGAAAACGCCTTACGGCATTTTATCATACCGGAAAAATTGCCGCTCGCGACAATACAGGAATGCCCATGACACGGAGCGCTCCCACATCCACGCGGACCCACAGGACACAAGAACGGCCCCTCCGTTTATACCGGGCGGACCATGATCCGCGTGCTGCCGCCCTGACCGTCTTGTCACGGGTGATGTTCGCCCGTGCGGATTCGCAGGCGGCGATTGATGATGCTTTGCGTGCCTCTTCTCTGGTTCCAACGGATAAACGCCTCTGTACGGAACTCGTGTACGGCGTGCTGCGGCGTTATCTTTCGTTGGAATTGTTCGCGGAAAGCTTTTTGCGCAAGCCGGACAAACTGCCCATGGAAATGCGTTTGGCGCTGCTTATTTCCCTATATGAAATGCTGTGCCTGCGCATACCCCATTACGCAAGCGTCGGTTGGGCTGTCGCGCATGTGCGCAACCGTTTCGGCCAAAAGATGGCCGGAGTGGCCAACGGCGCGTTACGAGCCATGCAGCGTTCCCTCGGGGAGTTCCCCGATCCCCGGCGCGCCGTCCGGCCCGAGGCTTCAGAAGAACGCCTGTCCCGTCTTTTTGCCATGCCCCTCTGGATTGTTCGACTTTGGTTGCAAAGCTACGGTATGCAATCCACCCTCGCGCTGCTTGATGCCGCTTTAAACCCTCCTCCCGCAGGTCTGCGCTTGAACCGCGCGCATGCGAACTGGGAGCAAAGTAAAAAAGAGATTCTGCAGCTTTATGAGCCGGCACGGATTCGGCTCGCGGGACAAAAGGCCGCAACGCCGACAGATATGCCGGCAATACCTCAACCGTGCAACGCCGCCGCAAGTCCCTGCCTGGCAGCGTATCTCGCGCAAAACGAAGTCTCCGCCGATGAGACGCTTTTCCTTGCGGACACCTGTACTCTGGCCTTTTCCGGCACGCTGCCATGGCGAGCCAGGATGCTGCTCAAGGAGGGCAAGGCCAGCAGGCAAAGCGCCGCCTCTTGCGAGGCCCTTGCCGCCTTCGCCCCTGACTCATGGCAATTGCCCATATGGGACTGCTGCGCCGGGCGAGGGGGAAAAACTCTGACCCTGCTTGAGCAGGGTATAGCCGTGGCCGTGGCCTCAGATCAGTCGGAACGGCGATTACGCGCCTTACCGGAGGAATATGCGCGTCTCGGGCTGACGCATCCTCCGTGCCCGACCGTCATGCCCGTATCGGTGGAACAAGCCTCCGTATGTCTGGACGGACAAATGTTCGGCACCATATTGGTGGATGCTCCCTGTTCAGGTCTGGGGACCCTAAGTCGCCGCCCTGAAATTCGTTTTCGCCGTACGCATGACGATCTGGAAACGCTTACGGATACACAAAAACGCATTTTGATCCTGGCCTGGCGCCATGTAAGGGCTGGAGGGAGTCTTGTCTATCTGACCTGCACTCTCAATCCCGCTGAGAACCAGTTGCAAATTGCCGATTTTTTGGCAAAACACGGCAACGCGACACTTATTGGGGCATTCCAGACGGATTTCTCTTCTCCCTTACGTGAATTTTTCTACGGTGCCCGAATCGAAAAGTCGCTGCAAGAAAAGTAGATACGGGGAGTAATCGCTTCAGTTCGGATACATCCTGGGTGAGGCAGACAGTTTGTCGTTCAGGCAAGGGAGGTTGCTTTTCCGCGGCGGGAGCGGGCTCTTACGCTCCTTGACCTGAGCAAAAAACGCGGCCTGACGCGAGATCACAATTGATGTGCGGTCTGAGACCATATAGACAAGCGGCCGGCTTTACGGCATGCTGTACCGACTCCGGATAAGAATCTCCCGATGCTTTTTCCGCGAAATACTTTGAGCAAGGCTCCCGTAACGTCATGCCTTTGAGCCGCTTCACCCGGCGTATATGGCGACAATACTTTGCGCCGAACCCCGACACGCTTGCCGACGACGCTTCGCGCTACCGCCGATGCAAACAATTGCAAAACGAAGCTGCCCTCTACTGAGGAAAAAACGGACCGCGCACAGCGGTAAAGGGCCAACCCAAGGAATGCTCCATGTCGGATGTTGCCGCGCGCATGACGATTGCTGACCCCAAGACCGCCGGGCAGGTGCTTTCTGGATCGCATAACGGGATTCCTCCTTTTTATTTCTATCCTCCTCTGCCCATGGAATTGTTTTCTCCGGAGAAACATCTGCCTCCGGCATGGCGCCCCACGGCGGGAACCCCCGGCGCGTCAGCCGCGCTGCCGTTACGGGCGGCTGCCAAATATCACCTGAAGCTTCTGCTGATTCCTCGCGTCGAAGATTGCCATGCCTTGTGGAATCAATACGCTATGTTGGATAATATCCGCGCTCACAGTTCACGGGTGGCGGACATGGCCTACGCCATCGGTCTGGAGGCGGGCCGGCACGGACTCGCCGTATCGTGCGACGCCTTGCTGGCCGCCGGACTGTTGCACGATTTGGGCAAAACGTACACCATAGCCCACGGAGGCAGTCACGCCCAGTTAGGCGCCTCCTGGGTCATGCGCGAAACGCGAAACGCGCCCATCGCCCAGGCGATCATGTTCCACGTACATTGGCACTGGCCGGAAGAATGGCTTGAGGACGAGCGGCTGCTGCTGACAGCCGTCACCCTGTATGCCGACAAGCGTGTCAAACATGACGCTTTTGTGACCCTTGACGAACGTTTTGACGATCTCCACACGCGTTATGGGATCCATGCGCATGTCAAAGAAAAAATTTCGGCGTCCCATTTACAGAGCAAACGTATCGAAGCGGCGCTTTCCCGCCGTTTAGGGCTTGAATTGCATGAATATATTGCTGATAGCAGGCGGCTGGTCAAGCGAGCGTGAGGTTTCTCTTGCCGGAAGCAATGTGGTGCATGATGCGCTGATTCGGCTGGGGCACAACGTGACTCGCCATGATCCGGCTTTTTCCCTGGCGGGCTTGGCTGAAGCGGTTGCCGGCAAAGATTTCGCCTTTATCAACCTGCATGGATCGCCTGGAGAAGACGGCTTGATCCAGGCCATGCTCGAACGTCTCGCCTGTCCGTATCAGGGCGCGGGTCCGGCCGCTTCCATGCTCGCCCTTAACAAGGCCGCGGCAAAAGTTTTTTTTACGGCCGCCGGTTTACCCACCCCGGAAGGACTCCTGCTCAACCGACTGCCGGCAACCGACTGGCAGCCGTCACTGCGCTACCCGCTTTTCATCAAGGCGACCACCGGCGGCTCAAGCCTGCATATGGAACAGGTAAGCGAACAGGGACAACTGTATCCGGCCCTGGAGCGTCTCTTTGCCTCTGGTCCGTCGTATCTGGTGGAAAGCGCTGTCGATGGAGAGGAGATTAGTTGCGGGGTACTGGGGAACTTGCGCGGCAACGACGAAATAGCCGAAGCGCTGCCCCCGGTCCTTATCAGACCATCCACCGGCAAGGTTTTTGATTATGCGAGCAAGTATGCGCCTGGAGGCGCTGAGGAGATTTGCCCGCCACCCCTTTCTCCCGAGTTGACAGAACGCATCCGGAACATGGCGCTGACGGCTCACAGGGTGCTGGGAATTTCCGGTTACAGCAGATCTGACTTTATCCTGCGAAACGCGCAAGAACCTGTGCTGCTGGAAATTAATACCCTGCCCGGCATGACCCCCACCAGTCTGCTGCCCCAGGAAGCGGCTGCTGCGGGCATTTCCTTCGAGCAACTCGTGTGCCGCCTTATCGATTTAGGGATGGCGCGGCACCGCCGATAAGGTGGGCGGCATACGGTCAAGGAGGGGCATGATAACTAGTCGCCCCTTAAAAACATTTCAATTCGTTGAAATTTATAGATAAGTCTGTTCAAATACTGTATCGTTTTCAACAGGGAATGCAGTATTATCTGCAAAAAGCTGGTTGAAACGG
>JAITHT010000046.1 GCA_031279825.1 Desulfovibrio sp.
GTGTCCTGAGTCATAAATTCGCATTAAAAATCAGGACACTAGCCGCCGGGCCGTATTGCCCGGCGCGCCGCCGCAGGCGGCGGGAGCAAGCCGAAAATCACGTTTTTCGGCTTGCGATCTTCTCAGAAGTCTGTAAGCAAATTTCTGAGACACCACACGAGGATGCCCAAACAACTCACTCTTGTTCCAGTAGCTCAAAAACATCCCTACTGCGCGGGGTAAGACGAATACGCAATTCAAGCCGACGCTCCGGGAGTTCTCCCGACGAGGTCCGGCGAAACTGCTGGTCATAGCCGGTGCCGGTGGGGATGCCGTAAACGGAGATCTGCAATTTGGAACCTCTGGCATAAAGCATGGAGGCCAAGGTGCGCGCCCGGGCCTGGCTTAACTCGAAATTGCGCTTGTCATTGCCCGAAGCGTCGGCGTAGCCGTAAACGGCAAGACTGACTACAATCCCCATTTCTCCTGCCAAATGCTCAATCTCAGAAAGAGTATCTACTATATTTTTCAGTTTTGGCAAGTCCACCGGTATGGGTACATCTTTGCCCAGAGGAAATTCCACAACGCTTGATTCAACCATGCGCACCATGTCGAAGAGCGTATCCAGGCGCGAATCCTTAAGATCGGTTATAACGAGTTCCTTAATGCCGGGTACGGTTTTGGCCGTCCGTTTGATCTGCAGAATCCACTGCAAAGGAGCAGAGCCCGAGAAGGTGAGCGTGCCGTCGCGCGTATATTTCATGCGCGTGCCTTCGGGCGGACGCAGTTCTTCCTGCACCCGCAGGGCTACAATTTCCGGATCAAAGGAGTCATAGGGAGTTTCCACCACATCAAAATCATAGGAACGGCCGCCGGCTTCCTGTATGATCAGGGGAATCGATCTGGCCAGTTTGTCGTGCAGGCAGGTTATGCGCCACGGTTGATCCGTCGTGCGGTTCACGTGCAGGACAAGCACTCCGGGTTCCTTGCTCAGAATATCGAGAATTTTTTCACGAAACTGGTGCTGTTGCCGCTGCAAAAGCGCTCGCTGCTCCCCAAGGAGCGTCAGTTGCTGCTTCAGGAGCTCCCCTGTAGCCATTTCTTGCGCCGCCGTATACCTCGCGTACAGCCACATGCCCGTACCGGCGGCCATGAGCAGAAGCAGCAGCGCCAGCAGGGAGCGGATCCAAATGGGCGAAATTCTGCCCTCTTCAACAAATTTCGATTCCAGGCAGTCATCAAGCAATCCCCGGACGGCGAGAAAGGGCTCGTTGTCTCCGTTATAATTCTCCAGAACATCCGCCTGATCCACAAGTATGAGGTCAAGGGAGGAGCGCAGTGTCTCGCGGAATTTTATAGGCGGGGTGCCGCGCACCACGCAGGCGAGGTAGGCCAGAGGATGTTTTTCTACGAGGATGGTGAACTCCCCAAGCTGCAACTGTTCCAGAGAGCCTTCCCCACCGCTTGCAAAGCAATCGCGCACGAAATCCTGGATGGCGGTGAGCATGGCCGAGACCATGTCCGCATCCTGGGATTCCACTCCTTCGCCGACAATGTGGGTCAGCACGAGGCCGGTAGAGGCGTGAATAAGAAAGATCTGTTCCACCCTGTATACCAGGGTATGCATCAGCACCACTTCGCTGAAGGGCTTGCCCGTGCGCAATGCTTCGAGCCTCCAGCGCAGCCCCTTCCAGGAGAAGGACATTTCTATGCTTTTATTAAAGCCCTCAAGCATGCTGCGAAAGGTTTCGGCAATTGAGCGGCGGATGGCCGGACCCATAATGGGAAATAAGGCGTTGGCGAAGGAGGCGCGATTCTTGCCGAAGGAGCGAGTGAGGATACTCCCCACAAGCGGCTCAAGAACGCGTTCCAGCTTGTCGTCCTTACGGGAGCGTAATAAAAGCGCCTCAGCCACCACAGAACTTATCTCTTTGGAGTGCAGGCCGGGATCAGACAGGCGGGCATTGATCTGATCCAGCATGAGGAGTTCCCGTTGGAACATAAGGCGGCGTAAGGCGACAAGATCCGGCTCGTCAGGCGGCGGAGGCAGAGAGGGGGAGGCGTCTTGCGGATCGTCGGAAGGTAGTTCTCCCGTCTGCGGGGGAGAAGGCCCCGCTCCGGAATCAGCGCCGGAGGCGTCGGGAAAAACGTCCTGCCTGAGGGGCAAAGGTTTCATTTCCCCTTGAGGGTCCGTCGACGGGCCGCTTAAGAGGGAATCCGTCGGAAGAAAACTGCCGTCAGGCATCCTCAGACCCGTGATCGTCGTCAACTCGGCTTACGGTGTCATCGTCATCCGTCCGCGTATCCTGAATCGCCACCAGTGGAGAAAGTTCCGAGGACCACTGGCCGCTCAACTTTACGGCCATTTCCGTCAGCATGGCCGAGAAAGAAGAACGGTACACCATATCGTGGCGGATCTGCGCGGCCGTGTTTGCCAACACGTCCAAGGCGTTTTGATAGCGCTCTTCTATCTTGTTGGAGAGGCTCCCGCTTTCCTCAAGGAGAATCCGGCGCAATTCACGTTCCGCGGTATCCAGAGTACTTGATACCTTGGCGATTTTCCTTTCAAGGATTGCAACGGCCGTCGCGATTTCTTTGCTCAAAAGACTTACAGCCTCAGCCCGTTCGCGCTGTTCGTTTTTGAGTGCCTCCGATCGTTCCCGCTGTTCCGATCTTAAAGTTTCGCCGCGTTCGCGTTGCTCAATTTTCAGCGATTCGTCGCGTTCATTCTGCTCTTCTTTCAAGCGGTGCAGGATAGTGGCTATCTCGCTTTTCATAAAATTTTCAAGCGAATCCAGGCGCGTTTTCAAACCGTCACGGCAATCGGCCACTTCACGCATAAAGCGTTCTTCCTGGCGCTTAAAGCGGGTTTCCATATCCTTGAGTTGGGCTCCGAACAGCAGATCCCGCACTTGATCCATCTGGGGCGCGTCTTGAGGATGGGACAGATCGCCGGAGCGTTTTGACATTGGATGTACTCCCTTATTTTTTGTGTGGCGCGTTCATCAAGATATTTTGCGGAAATCGCGAGAGCGTCGTCGTATGGACCCTTCCCGCTTTATAAAGCGCGCTTGTCGGTGAAAGTTGTCCCGCCGGCGCGGCGGACAAAACGGAAAGGCGCGTGTGTATTCTCCAAGCTGGGTTACAATATTATCAATCTTTCAACATTGTCAAGAATACGGTAGCCCCGGCTCCGTGCTTTCATCAGAACTTCCTTTGTGGTTTGAAACCCCTGCCGCAAGGCCATATAGCCCCGACCCCGCCCTGAAGGGCGGGGTTTCTTTCCGGGGCGGAAAGCTCGGGAGGGGTAAAAAACCCTCCCGAGCGCGAGGCGCGAAGCCATGAAGGCCTTCGCTACCTCATTTGGATCTGAAAAACGCGGTTTTTAGATCGCTCCGGCGGCTCGCAGCGTGCGGCCCATGAGGCACAGACGACTGCTTGCCACAGGCAGGATAGCGGAATAGGGGGTGAAGGCGTTCGTTTTCACTCCCCGAAGGAGCGAGGGCCGTCCCGTTCCCGCGGGTCATCATGTATTTTCGCGGGCTGCGTCGCATGGAGCGTCTCAACGTTACAAAGCACTCATCAGAAAAGCAAAGGGACCGTACTCGACCAATACGATCCCTTTGCTTTTTCGAATCCGTCGCTACGACGCGTTCTTTCAGGAATTTCTGTCCGGCGATATCCGGCGTTGCCACACTTCCGGATTTCTCGAACAGGATCGGCCTTTCATAAAGGGGCCGATTCCACTGCGGCCAAGCTCTCTTTAACGTAGCGCCTTCACCGGGAGGAGAAATCAGTGAAGACGCCGACACAACCCGCTTCCGGCCATTCCGCTTTGTCTCGCATCGGAGTCATCCGGGGCTCAATACGCATCTGGGTATACCGCTTGTCCAAAGGACATGAAAAACGCATGGCTATTGAACGAAATACGTCAGCGGACATGCTGTGCGCTTTGTTATGCATATCCCGTACCAGATATGTTGACTCCTTGGGGATGCCCGTAGCGCCCGGAGCAATTTCAAAATTAAAGCGCTCTTGCGGCGATTGCTTCGCACGCCGCGTGCCCATGAGGCACAGGCGAAATCCATTTTTTCAGACAGTATGGAACGGATCGTTTCAAAGTTACGATACGCCGGAATAACGGTAAGGTGAAAAGAACGCTATCTCAAAGATTCCCTGGGAAGGTAGGTAAGACGCTTGCATAAATTGCACATATGTGCAAAAAATGAACAGCTACTGCACATGCGTGCCTGCTCAAGGAGATTTTCCTTTGAGCGTCTTGAGCCTTGTATAATAGAGCCATAAAGAAATATGACCGGACATTACGGCGGCGTAATAGCGGCGACAATATGCGCGTCAGCCGGAAGAAAAGAGAGGAGGCGGGCTTCTTCAGGCGTGACCCAGAGCAATTCCTGCCCTTCGCGCGGGGCGGGTTCTCCGGAAAAAGCGGTAACGCGCATAAAGTGCAAGGCAACCGACAGTTCCGGGTACGCATGGGAACACGTCTGCCAAGGCATGAGAGAAATGCACGTTATGCCGAGTTCCTCGCGCAGTTCCCGGCGCAAGGTCTCTTCCATGCTCTCTCCGGGCTCCTGTTTGCCGCCGGGAAACTCCCAATAACCGGCCAGGGATTTGCCCTCAGGCCGTCTGGCAACAAGAAAACGCCCGTTTTTCCAGAGTATGCCCACCGCTACCCGTACGCTTCTCACAGAGCCTTTTTCCCTTGACGCGCCGCGTCATCTACATCTAGTGTTTACTCGCAAAAATAAACACTATAAAATACTGGAGGGTTTTGCGCTGACGAAGGCGGCGTAAATCGGCTGAAAATCATGTTTTTAAGCCGACACTCCTGCAGAAATATCCGTAAAAAATATACTTAGAATTTTTGCAATTAAATAGACACTAGCGTCTTGTATGCTGCAATAAATAGCCTATTTTAGAGCATTTTGCAACGTGTAATGCCTGGCGGCGCCCCATATGCCCGTGCCTCAGTCCGTGCTCCGGGGGTGTCCGCGCGGGTGTCGGAAAGCATATGGCGGCCGCCTGTTCCGACAGAGCGGATGCCACTGACGGGGGAGTAACCATACAAGCCCGAAGATGCGGATAAAGGCGTTTACAGTTTATTTTCCGTGAGGTATAGAAGCCGGGCATAAGCTTGTGCGGCAAAGCCGTTGCGGGCGGGCCGGAAAAGGTGTTTTTCGGCGGAGTCGGCGGAGTGAGCGTTTTGCGCGCGCCCGGACGGATGATTGTGAGACAGTTTGGGCGAGTGGATGGAAAGCCGTTTTTTGCTGTAAAAGCGGCGTTTCTTGCGCGCCATGGCATATACGACGGTCCGGGTGAAAGCGGAGGTCGGCTCAAAATCAATCGTAAGCGGTTTTTAAGGAGTTGTCATGCCTGAAGATCTTTTGCAGAATATTCGTCCTGTCCTTCTTATGGGGCCGGGCCCTTCTCCCGTATGCGAGGCGGCGTACGCCGCATTGGGCAAGCCGACCCTGGGCCACCTGGATCCGTATTTCATCAGGATTATGGATGCGATCAAAGAACATCTGCGTCAGATATTCCATACGAAAAACGAAATGACCCTGACCATTTCCGGCACCGGATCATCGGGAATAGAAGCCTGCTTCGTCAATCTGGTTGAGCCTGGAGACAGGGTGCTCATTCTGGCAAACGGCGTTTTCGGCAAGCGCCAACAAGATATGGCTGTCCGCCTGGGCGCCCGGGTGGATGTGCTCGACGTTGCGTGGGGAGAGCCGCTTTTGCCCGACGCCGTGAAGAAAAAACTCGCCGGTAGCGCCTATGACGTCGTGTCGATGGTGCATGCCGAAACCTCCACGGGCGTGCGCAATCCTGTGGAGGAGATCTCTCCGCTCGTCAAGTCCACGGACTCCCTGTTCATAGTGGACTGTGTCACCAGCCTCGGCTGCATCCCGGTCGATGTTGACCGTTGGGAGGCCGACGCCGCGTGTTCCTGTTCCCAGAAAGGCCTTTCCTGTCCTCCGGGTCTGGCGCCGATTACCCTTTCCGCACGGGCCATGGCCAAGGTGAAGGGGCGTAAGAGCAGAGTGTCGAATTTCTATATGGATATGACGGCACTGACCACCTATTGGGAGGGCGACTCCCGGGCTTACCACCATACCGCGCCCAGCAATATGTATTATGCACTGTACGCGGCATTGCGCGAGTTTTTGCGGGAGGGCGAGGACAAGGTTTTCTCCCGGCATCTGGACACCCACGCCATGCTGGTCAGGGAGCTTGGCGAAATGGGGCTCACTTTGAGCGTCGCCGCGCCCCATCGCCTGCCCCAGGTGAACGTGGTAGGCATTCCCGAGGGAGTGGACGACGAGCAGGTCCGCAGCCGTCTTTTAAACGAATACCGTATTGAAATCGGTGCCGGTCTCGGCGCGCTTGCCGGCAAGGTATGGCGTATCGGCCTCATGGGGCATGGCGCCAGACGGGAAAACGTGGAGAAGCTGCTGGACGCCATGCGCCGGATACTCGGCAGGTAGGGGCGAGATTCACGAACTGCCCGTGATGCATTTCCGCAGGGAGGCTATTCCTGAGGAATGGCTCATATGCAGGGGAATACGGTTGGTTTTGGCGTACTTCACGGCTTCTGAGCGGGCCGCGTGGGATACCTTGCCCGTGAAAAGAATGATCATGTCCAACTCGCCGAGTTGGTTTTTGATGCTGCGTTCCTGACCGGTAAAAACTTTGAGATCGATGCCCAGCGTTTTTGCCGTTTCTACATATTCCTTACGCAGACGGTCCATGCCGCCCACAAGAGCCGCGCACATAGCGACCTCCTTATTGTTGTCGTCTATAACATCCGTGTTTCGGGTATCCGGTGGAAAATCACGTCCTGAGAATGATCTGGTTGACTGCCGCAGCCACGGCAAAGGCCAGACTCAGGTTGAAAAAAAGGCTGAAGAACAGCCAGCGCCACTTGCCGGATTCCTGCCTGATGATGGCCAGGGTAACAAAGCATGGGGAGTACAGCAGGGTGAAGAGAAGCAGGGCCGCGGCATTGGCGGTTGTCCATTGCTTGTCCGCCCGGATGCGCTCCGCCAGAGATGTATCGTCCTCCGCGTCCACCGCGCCGAGGGAATAGGCCGTGCCGAGGGTCGCCACTACGACCTCCTTGGCCGCTATGCCGGCCACCAGGGCGATATTGGTGCGCCAGTCGAATCCCGCCAGGCCGGTCAGGGGTTCCAGGGCGATGCCGATTTTGCCCGCGTACGAGTTGCGCAGGGCTTCGCCGGCCAGTTCGTTGTCTATGGCGGCTATTGCCGCTTCAAGCCGGGTTTTCGGCGGACTGTCCTCTTCTTTTGCCGTCTTCTGTGCGGAGTCAGCCGGGCGTCCTGAAGAAAGGGCGGCCTTTTCGGCGGCGAATTTTTCCTTCACATCGACGGGCAGTTCCGGAAAACTCATGCCGGCCCAGATAAGAACGGAGATGGCGAGAATAATGGTGCCCGCCTTCTTGATATATTGCCAGGTACGCTCCCATGTATGGATAAGCACGCCGCTCAAGGTAGGGAGGCGGTAGGGGGGCAATTCCATGACAAAAGGGGTGGCCGCTCCTCTGACAACGGTGCTTCGCAGCAGGCGCGCCACCAGGAGCGCCGCTGCCCAGCCCGTCAAGGTGATACAGAACATAACCAGAGCCTGGCGTTCTTCGAAAAAAATGCCCGCGAAGAGCAGGAAAACAGGGAGTTTCGCCCCGCAGGCCATGAACGGGGCGGTGAGGATGGTGGCCAGACGTTCACGCGGACTGCGCAGGGTGCGTGTGGCCATTATGCCCGGCACGGCGCACCCGCCGGCTATGCCCCCGGACACGATAAAGGGCATGATTGAGGCGCCGTGCAGGCCGAATACGCGGAAAATTCTGTCCATCATGTAGGCCACGCGCGCCATATAGCCGGAATCTTCCAGCACGGAGATAAACAGGAACATGATGACGATAAGCGGCACGAAGCTGAGGACCCCGCCCGCGCCGTCGATGACTCCCGAGGTGATCAGGGATTTGAGCATGCCGTCGTCCATGATCCTGCCCGCCGCGCCGTGCAGCCATTCAAATCCGGCGGCCAGCCAGTCTGAAGGGTAGGCCCCGATTTCAAAGGTGACGAAATACATGGCGTACAGGAGTCCCATGAGGATAAGAGGCCCGAAGAGGCGGTTGGTCAGCACCTGATCCAGCTTGTCCGACCAGGCGATGCGGTCTCCGATGCTTTTTTCCTCCGTCAGGACGCCCTGGCGCAGTACGGAGGCGATGTAGCCGTAACGGTAGTCGGCGATGACCGCTTCCGGAAAGCTGTTCAGGGTGCTTCGCAGGTGCTTTGTTACCTCGTCGGTCACGGCCGTGAGCCGCTTGTGCGTCTCCGGCGAAAATGCCTGCCCTTGGGCCAGAATGTCGGCGTCCCGCTCCAGATATTTGATGGCGACCCAGCGGGCAGGATATTTTCCCGCAAGAACATCAGCCTGCCTCACCAGCGGGATCATGCGCGCAAGCGCCTCGTCAATATCCGATCCGTAAGAGATTTCCAGGGGAATCCATTCGCTGTTCCGGCGTTCTTCAGCCAGCGTGACGGCGGCGGCGAGGGCTTCCTTGAGGCCTTCGCCGCGTCTTGCCACAGCGGGCACGACGGGAAGGCCGAGAAGCTCTTCCAGGCGTCTTGCGTTGATGTTCAGCCCCTTGGCTTTGGCCTCATCCATCATATTCAGCGCCAGGACGACGGGCACGCCCAGTTCCATCAACTGGACGGCCAGATAAAGATTGCGTTCAAGCACTCCGGCGTTGACGACATCCAGTACGGCGCCGGGGCGCTCTTCCGCGAGTACTTTTCGCGCCACTATCTCTTCCAGGGAATAGGCGGTCAGAGAATAGGCGCCGGGCAGGTCCACCAGGGCAACGGCGGTTTTGCCGAGATGGGCCGTGCCTTCCTTTTTTTCCACGGTAATGCCGGGATAATTGCCTACGTGCTGGCGGGCGCCTGTATACCAGTTAAAGGCGGTGGTTTTGCCCGAGTTGGGGTTTCCGGCGATGGCGATAAAATTGTTTGCGGTGAGCATGCGCTTCTCTGTTTTTTGAGGTTTGCACCGTGACGTTCGCAACGCAAAAGACGCGATTTGTTTACCTTGCTCCCGCCACCTATCGCGACGCGCCGGGCTCGGCAAGCCCGGCGGCAGGCACGCCGTCTGATAAGTATGTTCATACGGCGCTTATTGATAAAAATGAAAATCAATATCAAATATGAAGTCAAATATCCACAGTAGGCGGATTCTTCCGATACTCCGGCGCGGGATTGCCGGCACGCCATCCCGCTTTACCGGAAAAATCCGTGCCGGGAGATCACCGTGTAAGGATGATATTGCGGCGTAGCGGGTTACGTGATTTTAACGGCTATATAATCGGCCTCATGGTTGCGCAGTGTCAAGGTGAATTCTTTAAGGCGCAGGGCTATGGGATCTTTGAGAGGGGCGCGGCCGACAATCTGCACGTCAGCGCCGGGAATAAGCCCCATGTCCCGGATGCGCCGCCCCATTTCACCGTCTGCATTGACGGCGGCGATGACGGCGCACTGTCCTTTTTGCAGGGACCGCAGTGAAACTGTGTCTTCCATGATTGTCTCCGGTACGGTAAAGGTACGGCAACGGCGTCCTTGCGTGGATGCAAGGCGTTATTAGCCGCAGGAACATGGCTTGTCCCGACTGTCAGGAACATCCTCCGGCCGGTGACGCGATTGCGGCGCATCGCAACCGCATCGGCATCCGCATCCGCAAGCGGGGCGGATGAAGAGGCGGTAAAGGGCGTAGACGGCCGCCGCCGTCAGTATTGCGCCGACGATGATGTTGTTCCACATAAGGAGATCCCCCCGAGGCGGACGGTTTGACGCGAGCCTTCGCCCGGCAAGCGCCGGCATGTCGCGTTGTGTCCGGCGCGGGTCCGGCCGTTGCCGGGCGAGGCGTCGGAGATGTTCACGTTCTTCTTTCGCAAGAGTATATGCCATTGAGAATGATTGTCAAGATTTTCGCCGGAATATTTTCAGGAAGCGAAGAACGGCTTACCAGAGCAGCGACAGGGCGCGCCGCTCCTCCTCCGCCAGAGCGGAATCGACATATTCTACACGCACGGAGATACGGGTGCCCCCGCGCGCGTTGAAGATCCCCTCGACGCTCATGCGCCTGGGGGCGAGCGCGGCGGTGAGATCGTCGGCAATGCGGTTGGTCAGGTTTTCCATGAACGTCCCCTGGTTACGGAAGGCTCCCATGTAAAGCTTGAAGGATTTCGACTCCACACAGCGAAGATCGGGAACGTAGCGAACGCGGATGGTGCCGAAATCCGGCTGCCCGGTCATGGGACAGAGGCTGGTGAATTCCGGATATTCCAGGATGATGACGTAATGGCGTTCCGGATAGCGGTTGGGAAAGGATTCCAGTATGGAAACGTCGGGCGCGTCGAAACGGGGGCGAGAAGAGGAGCCGAGCAGGGTCAGACCGGACCCGTCTTCCACGTCCGCGCTGTGATCGGTCCGGGCGGCATGTCTATTCATGAATATCCTCACGGAGAAAAGGGGGTTGTTACAGTATTTTTCCGGGGCGTTATTCCAAAAAACACCATCGGCGACTGCCTCAAACGCAAAAGTTTTTTGACATATTCCTATTTTTATGTCATTGAAATAAACGAAACCGCAATGCGCTGTTTTATTCAATAAAGATAAAGCGCCCCGCCGGGCTTAATAGGGAATCTCGTGTAAAGCGAGAGCGGACCCGCCGCCGTGTACCGGGCATAACCTTCTTTTCCTGACGCGCCACTGGGAATCCCCCGGGAAGGCCGGAAAAGAAGCCGGACAGCCGGAAGACCTGCTTTATCATTTCGTCTGTGAGGACGGACCGCGGCAACGGGGCTTTTGCCGTGTGGTCTTTTCGGGGATGAATCCGTTTCCTCCGCCCTTTTTGGGACGGAGGTTTTTTTATTCCTGATTCCCGACGTCGCCCCATAGGTCTGTTCCGGAGGACAACGCGTCCACATCCGGAAGCAGGAGGTTCTTCATGATGTACTCTTCCTCCCTTTGCCGTCACCGCGCCGCCGCTTGCGGGCGCGGGACCGTGGAGATCGGCCCGGGGACGCCCGCGCGGGCGCCGTTCGTCCGCATCGCGGCGATCCTGACCTTCCTTTTGTCCGTATGTTGCGGCGCGGCCTTTGCGGAGCACCCCTCAGGCAAGGATGCCGTGCTTATCGTCGCCTTCGGCACCAGCGTGGAGAAGGCGAGAATTTCTTACACCAATGTGGAAGAGCGTGTCAAAAAGGCTTTCCCGGACAGCGTGCTGCGTTGGGCATGGAGCGCCCGCTCGCTCCTTAAAAAAGGCCCGAAGGACAACCCCGCTCTCTCCGTGCAAGAATCCCTGGCAAAGCTCGCCGCTGAAGGCGTGGAAAATGTCTCCGTGCTCTCGTTGCACGTCATTCCCGGTTCGGAATACGCCGATTTGCTCCAAAACGCCCGCGCCTTTGAAGGTCTGCCAAAGGGACTGCGCCATGTACGCGTCGCTCCGCCGCTCCTCTCCGATACGGAGAGTCTGCGCGCCGTGGCGCGCCTTCTTCTGGAAACGGTACCGGCGGAACGTGGAAAAGACGAGGGAGTGCTGTTTGTCGGGCACGGCACCCATCATCCTTCGGGAGTGTACTATCCCGCCTTGCAGTATTATTTGCAGGCCATGGACGGCAACGCCTTTGTCGGGACGGTCGAAGGAGATCTCGATGTTGCAAGCGTCTTGCGGAGTATGAAGGGCAAGGGCCTGCGCAAGGTGTGGATGGCTCCGCTCATGACGGTGGCCGGAGATCATGCCGACAATGACCTGTTCGGCCCCGAGGCCGACAGTTGGAAGCAGCGTTTTACAGCGGACGGCATCCAGGTGAGGAGCATAGCCAAAGGCCTCGGCGAGTATCCTGCTTTTGTCGCCAGATGGATTGCCGGCCTGGAAAAAACGGCCGGACGGGAGTCGTCCCGATAGCGCGAGTCGGGATCCGTATTCCTCGTGCTCTGGCAACCGGTGTTCGCGTTGTCGGTTGACGGAGCATTTTCAAAGTGAAAATGCTCCGTCCGAAGCATGACTTGCTATGGACCGATTTATTCTGTGACGCCGGCTATTTTCGTTCGGGAGGAGTGATTGTGAAATATCTTGCGCTGTATGTTCTTTCCATTATCACGGTTAATTACGCTTTTGAGCGTGTTCCGCCGCTTGTTCTGCCCGGTGGGGATATCTGGTCGCCGGTGGCGCTTGTCGTGGGTCTGGTTTTTGTCGTCCGCGATTACGCGCAACGCGAGATCGGCCATGCCGTTCTGCCGGCCATGCTGTTCGGCGGGGCCATCAGTTGGTTTTTGGCCTCGCCGAACGTGGCCCTTGCCAGCGTATGCGCCTTTTTTGCCGGCGAACTGCTGGACTGGGCCGTGTATACGTTTACCGGCCGTCCTTTTTCCCAGCGGGTTCTTCTGTCCAGCGCCATCGGCACGCCGGTGGACAGCGCCGTGTTTTTGTCCATGGCGGGGCTGTTCTCGTTATCCTCACTGATTATGATGACCATAAGCAAGATGGCGGGCGCGCTCGTTGTTTTTTTTATCGTGCGCCGCCGCGAAGGGGTTTCCGCCTGAAGTTGTTTGCGGAGGCCCCGGCGTCCCGCAGGGCGTCAGGGCGCGGAGTCTCCGGCGGGGAGAGCGGCATACTCCTTTGCCCGCGATGCGCCCGTGTCTCCGGTGTCCCACGGGAGTACGGGGAAAGTTGTATGCGGAAAGCGTGTATGCTCCTGTCGGCGTTGTGCCTGCTGTGCTGTATGGATCCGTCGGAAAGGGCGCTTGCGGCCGCGCCGGCGGCGGGTGGACAAGCCGTGGAAGTTATTGACGACAGCGGCAACCCCGTCCGCCTGGATGCGCCGGCGCGGCGGATCGTCGTTCTTTACGCGGGCTTCGGCGATACCCTCGCCGCCATGGGGCTTACAGGGTATGTGGCGGGACGCACGGTTTCCGACGATACCCTGCCTCCCACCGTGCCGGCGGTGGGCACGCATATGCGGCCCAACATGGAACTGGTGGCGGCCCTGCATCCTGATTTGGCCTTACTGCTTGAAGGGAGGGAGGAAGCGGGAGCGACCGCGCTGTCTCTGGGCAGGCTGGGTATTCCGGTGGCCCGTTTCCGCGTATCTTCTTTCGACGATTTGTTTTCCTGCATCGGCCGCCTGGGAACGCTTACCGGGGAACAGACCAGGGCGGAAATCCTGTTGGCGGACATGCGGGAGCGCCTTGATGCCGTACGGCGCAAAACGGCCACGCTTGCACGCAGGCCGACGGTCTTTTTTGAAGTCCGCTACCCCAACCTGCTCGGGGCCGGCGGCAGGAGCATGCCTGCGGACATTATTCGCGCCGCGGGCGGGATCCACTGTCTGGACGGCGAAAACAGCCGCATGGTGCGTTTGAATGAGGAACGCCTGCTTCTCCTGAATCCCGATATATATCTGATTCAGGAAGGAGCCATGAACAAAAACCCGATTCCTTTAGAAGATCGGTCGCATTTTCGGGCTTTGTCCGCCGTGCGTAATGCATGGAGTTTTACGGTGCCGGAGTCGCGTTTTTCCCGTCCCGGTCCGCAAAGCGTTTCCGCAGTGGAAGAACTGGCGGACATCATCCTGCGCCGGTATGCCGGAAAGCGGCGGATGCCCGAGTCGGAACAGCCGGATGAGGGATGGGCATCATGCGTGGAATAAAGGGTGTCAATGCATGAGTGTGAAGACTTCCAAAACGCCGGGTAACGAAGCTCTGTCCTGGCCGCCGCGCGCGCCTCTTGCAAACGGCGGCGACGGCCGGGAACAAGGCAGGAACTCCGCATCGGGCGTGCTTTACGGTATCGGCGTTGGTCCGGGGTCGCCGGACTTGCTCACCTTGCGGGCGGTGGCGGCGCTTCGCTCTGCGCGGGTCGTTCTGGCCGCGGCCTCCCCCGGCAATGAGTATTCCCTTGCCTTGTCCATCGCCGCCCCCCATCTGCCTGAAGATGCGGAGATACTGCGTCTGAACTTTCCCATGACCCGCGATGCGCGGATTCTGGAGCAAGCCTGGTCCGACAACGCCCGTCAAGTGCTTGAGGTTCTCCATTCAGGGCGTGACGCCGCGTTCCTCACGCTCGGCGATCCCTTGATTTACAGCACCTTCGGCTATCTTCTGCATACGCTCCAAACCCTTGAACCCGGAGTGACCGCGCGCGTCATTCCCGGCATCACCTCATACCAGGAGGCGGCCGCCAGGAGCCGGACGGTGCTCTGTCAGGGAGGGGAAAATCTTCTGATCGTTTCGGGCATCAATGATGCCGACCGTCTCGCGCAGGCCATGCGCCTTGCCGACAGTGCGGTGATTTTGAAGGCCTACCGTAATTTCAGCACGATTTCGGAGGTTTTGCGGGCAAACGGCAGGTCCGGACACAGCCTTTTCGCCTCCCGGCTCGGTCTGGATAATGAAATACTTCTGCGCGGGCTTGAAAATGTTCCGGAAAACCCGCATTATCTTTCTCTCATTCTGGCTCCGCCGGACAGATCCGGCAGCGAGTGAACGAATACGCGTCATTGCACCCCGGGGGACGGCATGGAAGCGAATCTCCTTTGAGCGCATCCGTACGCCGCTTCCTTTCCTTACGCCCGTTTCGGCGCTCACGGCGCGGATGCGGCGCGTCCGCGCTTTTCCCTTGCGGCGCCTGAGACAAATATATTAAGGAAGTATTATGCCTATGCAAACGATACCCTCCTCTTTTTCCCCCGGCAACGCGGCTTTTTTTCCTGATTTCGTCAAGGCGGGCGGGCTTGTTCCGGCCATTGTCCAGAACGCGCTTACGGGCGAGGTGCTCATGCTGGCCTATATGAATGAAGAAGCCTACCGCCGGACCCTGGAAAGCGGCGAGGCCCACTTTTGGAGCCGCAGCCGCCGGAGCCTCTGGCACAAAGGAGGTTCATCAGGACATGTGCAGAAAGTGCGCAGTATCCGTCTTGATTGCGATAGCGACGCCGTGCTGCTCCTCGTGGATCAGGTGGGCGGAGCAGCCTGTCATACGGGCTATCGCAGTTGTTTTTACCGTGAATTGAAAGACGGAGAGATTGCCGAGTGCTGTCCCGTAGTCTTTGACCCCGAGGAGGTCTATACATAATGCCGGCGTCTATGCTTAAATTCGGTCTGCCCAAAGGTTCTCTCGAAGAAGCCACCCTGACGTTATTTGACAGGTCAGGCTGGAAAATCTCCATGCGCAACAGGAATTATTTCCCCGCGATTAATGATCCGGAAATGTCCGTAAGCCTGTGCCGCCCGCAGGAGATGCCCCTCTATGTGGCCGACGGCATTCTGGACGCCGGCCTGACCGGCAAGGACTGGGTGCTGGAAAATAACGCGGATGTTCAGGTCGTGGCGGATCTGATCTATTCCAAGATGAGCAACCGTCAGGCCCGCTGGGTGCTGGCCGTCGGCGGAGATTCTCCGTACACGAGACCCGAGGATCTGGCCGGCAAGCGTGTGGCCACGGAAATCATGGGTTTGACCCGGCGTTATTTCGAGGAACGCAATATTCCGGTCAAAATCAGCTATTCCTGGGGCGCTACCGAGGCCAAGGTGGTGGAAGGGCTGGCGGATGCCGTCGTGGAGGTGACCGAAACCGGCGCCACCATTCGGGCGCACGGTTTACGCATCATTGACGAGGTGCTGGTTACCAATACCCAGCTTATCGCCGGCAAGGACGCATGGGCCGACCCATGGAAGCGCCGTAAGATCGGGCAGATTACCATGCTCCTGCAAGGAGCTTTGCGGGCGGAATCCATGGTCGGCCTCAAAATGAATGCGCCTACGGCCAATCTGGAAGACATCCTGAAGCTTGTGCCCTCCCTTAATTCGCCCACTATCTCTAGTCTGCAGGACAAACGCTGGGTATCGCTGGAAATCATCATTGATACCGGCTTTGTGCGCGACTTGATTCCCAGACTGGTGGCGGCGGGCGCCGAGGGCATTATTGAATACCCTTTGAACAAAGTTATCTGATATGACGGCGGCCGGGCCCGTTATGCCGCGAAATGTTGAGGAGAGATGCCATGGGTGGCGCGAAAACCGGGTACGGACGGGGCATGGTGTGGTTTGTCGGCGCCGGTCCCGGCGATCCGGAACTCATTACGGTTAAGGGCCGGCGTTTGATTGCCGAGGCGGATCTTGTGCTGTATACTGGTTCTCTGGTGCCTTGTTCCATGGTGGCCTGCGCCAAACCCGGCGCCAGGGTGGAAGATTCCTCCGGCATGACCCTGGAAGAAACCCACGCGCGCATACGCCGGACTGTCTTGTCCGGCCTTATGGTAGCCAGAGTGCATACGGGGGATCCCATGTTGTACGGAGCGGTCCGTGAACAAATGCGTCTGCTGGATCGGGACGGCATACACTATGCCGTGGTGCCCGGCGTCAGCGCGGTTTTTGCCGCCGCCGCCGCCGCCGGAGTCAGCCTGACCGTGCCTGAACGGGTGCAGAGCCTGGTTGTGACCCGGCTTGAAGGGAGAACTCCGGTACCCGCAGGGCAGAGGGTGGCTGATTACGTCCGGCACGGCGCTTCCCTTGCCGTATATTTATCGGCGGCTTCTCCTGAAGCGCTGGCGGAAGAATTGCGCCGGGGCGGCGCGGAAGAGGATGTGCCCGTTTTGCTGGCGCATCGGGTGGGCCTGCCCGATGAAAAAATCGTCCCGACAACTCTGCGTGATTTGGAGGAGACGGCGCGCGGGCAGGATATCGGCCGACAGACAGTCTTTCTCGTTTTGCCGGGCGAAAGGCTGGGAGAAAGCCCTCCGTCGCGTCTTTACGCGCGCGATTTCACGCACGGCCGCCGGCAATGACCGGCCTGAATTCGTCCTGGCATCGCTTCGGCGGCGGCTCGCGGCCTGCTGCGCGAATACGCCTCCGTCGGCCTTGTGCGCTACGACACTTGTATTGTTGGAGGATATATGCGTCTGAAAACGAAAATGCTTTTGTTTCTCGTTCCGGCTATCATCGTCTGCCTTGCCTCCATTACCACGTATAACCAGGTGCATGTTCGCGAGCAGGCGTGGAATTTTGCCCTGCAGCAGGCGGGCAATATTGCCGCGAAAGAAATGGAGCCGTTGCGTGATCGCCTGTTGCAGGCTCAAGGCATGCTCAAAAGCATGATTGCCGCATTGGAGAAATTCAAAAAGGAAAACAGAACCGACAGGGGGTATCTGCGCGATTTGGTCGCCGGTGTGGCCGCGTCCAACAGAAATTTTGTCGGCGCCTGGATGCTGTGGGAACCGAACGCCTTTGACGGCAGAGACGCCGAATTTGTGGACAATGAGGATTACGGCAACCAGGAGGGACGCGCTAACGCCTACTGGCTGGATACAAACGGCGAACTCGCCTACGCGCCGTCGGACAATTACGACGGCGAACCGTACTATACCGTCCCTCAAAGCAAGGGCCGCATGTGCGTTATGCCTCCCTATATTGATGAGGATACGCCCACGAAGATTTTTATGAGCTCTATCGTGATGCCCCTGATTATTGACGGAAAATTCCACGGCGTCGGCGGTATTGATATTGAATTGAAGTCATTGAGCAATCTCATCGCCAAAGCCGATATTTACGGTACGGGCTATGCCCTGCTGATTTCCGATACGGGCGTTGTCGTGGGCTCTCCGCGCATGGAGGATGTGGGCAAGAATATCTCCGGGATATTGAGCGAAGAGGCCGTCGCTACGATGCGCGGCGCGGCGGATTCTCAGAAACAGCCGCTGTACAGAGGGAGATCCCTCTTGAACGACAAGGAGGAGATGCTGTTTTTATCCGTGCCGGTGCGCCTGGATGCCTTTGACGCGCCGTGGAGATTTCTTGTGGCCTTGCCCCTGGATAAGATTATGGCCCATGCCGACAGGCAGTTCTATGTCTCCCTGGGAGTTGCCTGCGTGGGTATTCTTGCGTTGTTGCTTCTCGTCTTTGCGGTCGCCGGCAGCGTATCCCGTTCGATGCAGCGACTTGTTTGCGTTGCCGGCGAAGTGGCCGACGGCAACTATAAGGATTGGAGCGACGGCGGGGGCAATGTCCGGGAATTGCGGGAATTGGAGGATTCCTTGCGGCGCATGTTGCGTTCCTTGTTTGACGCCATGCGGCATGCGGAACAGCAGGGGACGGAAGCCCGGCGCGAGGCCGATCGGGCGCAGGCGGCGGCGCGGGACGTGGAAGAAGCGCAGCGGCATGAGCTTGCCCGCCGGCAGGCCATGCACGATGTGGCCGGCAGGATGGAAGGGGTTGCCGAGGACTTGCAGGCCACGTCGGCCGTGCTGGTGGAGAAAATAGGCGCGGCTTTCCTGAATTCGCAGAAGCAGGGAGGTCTTGTGGGTAATGCGGTCCACGCCTCGTCCCAGATGACTGATTCCACGCGGCAGGTGGCCGCCAATGCCGAAGATGTCGCCGGATTCGCCGCGCGGACTCAGGAGCGCGCCATGCAGGGCGCTGATGTCGTCAACAACACCATAGAAGCATTTGACGGCATCCATACCTCCACCGAGCGGATAGGCGTCCAGATGCGGGAATTGTCCGCCAGGACGGAAGGCATCGGGACCATTATCGGCGTGATCAGCGAAATTGCCGATCAGACCAACCTCCTGGCTCTGAACGCCGCGATTGAAGCGGCCCGGGCCGGCGAAGCCGGACGCGGCTTCGCCGTTGTCGCGGACGAGGTGCGCAAACTGGCGGAAAAGACCATGTTGGCTACACGCCAGGTGGATAGCGCTATAAGCGGTATTCAGACCAGCATGAATGAAAGCCTTGAGGGAGTGAAACGAGCTGTGGAATCCGTGGGAAATACGGTGGAAGTCAGCCGGGAGGCGCGTTCTTCCCTGCAGGATATCGTGTCTTTGGTGCAGGCCATGAGCAGCCAGATTCAGGGCATAGCTTCCCTGTGCCAGGAGCAGTCCGTCGCAAGCCTGAGTATATCAAAACTGATGAACGATTTGGACGAATTAAGCAAATCAGCCGCCTGCGCCATGGAAGACGGTTCTCAGGCGGCGGCCGAACTGCCCCCTCAGGCCAAAAAGCTGGGAGAGCTTGTCCATGCCCTGACGCAGAAGTAAATGCGGCGGGTAATGGTATGTCGACACAAAGCGTGCCGGAAGCTCTCCGTTTCCGTATCGCTTTTCACCCTAAATAAACGTGAGGTGACGTATGAAAGGTTTCGCTATGCTTGGTATCGGCAAGACAGGTTGGATAACCAAAGACAAGCCGGCTTGCGGTCCTCTGGATGCCGTGGTGCGTCCCATCGCCATCGCGCCTTGTACCTCTGACGTGCATACGGTGTGGGAAGGGGCCATCGGCGAGCGCAGCAATTTGATTCTCGGACACGAAGGCGTTGCGGAGGTGGTGGAAACTGGCTCCATGGTCAAGGATTTCAAAAAGGGAGACAGAGTTATCATCCCGGCTATCACTCCGGACTGGAGCGCCGTGGAATCTCAGGAGGGGTATTCCACCCACTCCGGCGGGCTGTTGAACGGCTGGAAATTTTCCAATTCCAAAGACGGAGTGTTCGGCGAATTCTTTCACGTCAACGACGCGGACGGCAATCTGGCTATCCTGCCCAAGGGCCTTGATCCGTGCTCGGCGACCATGCTCAGCGACATGGTGCCTACCGGCGTTCATGGGGCGGAACTGGCCGATGTGCAGTTTGGAGATGACGTGGCCGTCATAGGCATCGGTCCGGTGGGGCTGATGGCGGTTGCCGCCGCGGTTCTGCGCGGCGCGGCGCGCGTATTCGCCGTGGGTTCCCGCGCCGTATGCGTTGATGTGGCCAAAAAATACGGCGCTACGGATATCGTCAATTATCGCGACGGCGGCATTGTTGAGCAAATCATGGAAATGACTGGAAAAAAAGGCGTTGACAGGGTCATTATCGCCGGCGGCGACGTCAACACCATGATTGAAGCCATCACCATACTCAAGCCGGGCGGCCGCGTCGGCAACGTCAATTACCTGGGTGCCGGGGATCATGTGCTGATTCCTCGCCTTGAATGGGGCTGCGGCATGAGCCACAAGCAGATCCATTGCGGTCTCATGCCCGGCGGCCGCCGCCGCATGGAAAAGCTGGCCGCTCTGCTTGTCACCAAGCGTCTTGACCCCTCCCTCATGCTCACGCACCGTTTCCATGGTTTGGAAGCGGTGGAGCCCGCCCTGATGCTGATGAAAGACAAACCCAGAGATCTCATCAAGCCGGTGGTGCTGGTGGACAAGTAGAGAATATCGCCCGATTGCGTCGTTAGAGCATTTTCACTTTGAAAATGCTCTGGCAACCGGCAGCGTAAGCGCCGGACCTCGTGCACGAGGAGTAGGCGAAACGTATTTTCGCCGAGGGCGACGAGTGCAACGTTTCAAAGGTAATCTGCTCTACATCTAAGAGACCCGGGGAGGTTCCGCCTCCCCGGGTCTTGCTACATCAAAGCGCAGATTCTTTCAGCGAAACGGGAGCAGGAAACCTCGCGCGCGCCGTGCATCTGCCGGGCAAGATCGTAGGTGACGTCTCCCGCGGCCACGGCTTTGGCCAGACCGGCGCGCACCAGTTCGGCCGCTTCTTTCCATTCCATAAAATCCAGCATCATGGCTCCGGAAAGAATGAGCGAACCGGGATTAACCTTGTCCAGCCCCGCGTATTTGGGCGCGGTGCCGTGCGTTGCTTCAAACACGGCGTAGTCGTCCCCGATATTGCCGCCCGGAGCCATACCGAGGCCGCCGACCATGGCCGCCAGGGCGTCGGACATATAATCGCCGTTGAGGTTGGGCATAGCCAGTACGCTGTATTCGGCGGGGCGGAGTAAAATTTGCTGAAACATGGCATCGGCGATGCGATCCTTAATGACGATTTTGCCGGCGGGAATAATGCCGCCGTGTTTTGCGGACAGTTCAGCCTCCGTCACCACGCGATCGGCGAATTCTTCGGCCGCGAGTTCATAACCCCAGCGGCAGAATGCCCCTTCGGTGAACTTCATGATATTGCCCTTGTGCACCATGGTGACGCTCTCTCTGCCGTTGAGCAGCGCGTACTGAATGGCCTTGCGTACGAGGCGCTGTGTGCCGAATTTGCTGATGGGTTTGATGCCTATGCCCGATCCCTCGCGAATGTCGCGGCCGCTGATTTTTTTCACAAGCTCGGCGATTTGCCGGGATTCCGGCGTGCCGCTCTCCCATTCCAGACCTACGTAAACATCTTCCGTATTTTCGCGAAAGATAACCATATCCACATCTTCCGGCTTCTTCATGGGACTGGGGACGCCGGGAATATAGCGCGTCGGACGCACGCAGGAGTATAGATCAAGGGCCAGACGCAGTGCGACGTTGACGCTACGGATACCCTTGCCCACAGGAGTCTGCAGGGGACCTTTGATCGCCACCCTGTAAGTGCGGATGGCTTCAAGGGTTTTTTCCGGCAGGGATTCTCCTGTGTCAAGAAAGCACTTCTCCCCGGCGGGCAGTTCAAGCCAGGTGACGGCGCGTTTACCTTGATAGGCTTTACGTACGGCTTCATCAAGGGTCAGGGCGGCGGCTTTCCATATGTCCGGACCGGTGCCGTCGCCGGGAAGGCAGGGAATGGTCGGTCTGTCCGGCGTGAGCACGGCGCCTGAAGGGCTGATGTGAATGATATCCGTCATGGTCGCTTTCTCCTGTAGCTTGTTTATCGATATATTTGAACACGCGGCGTGAGGCTCGTGTTTCGCGCGGGCCATACCGCTGTCGCGTAAAGCGCCTGCATGGCGTCGTTATCGGTCAGAAGCTGATACTGCATATTTATGTCCGGGTAAACCCTTCCTGCTCCCTGCTTTGCCTTACTTTTGCGCCATCCGTCCCGATGCCCCGCGCGGATACTCGAATGTTCCGCCGGCATCGGTCGTCGCCGGGGCGGCCTTTACGCCATTGCCGCTCCTTTTGAAAATCGACTTTTTTTTACTTTTGGGCTATTCTTTAAAAAGCGTCTGTAAACCCATAGTTGCGCAATACGCCCGGCGACCCCTGACCGTCGCGTCGCCGGAATATCTGCAGCAGAGTAACTGTGAAACGCTGCACCCGTCGTTGACGGCGAAAACAATGTTTGCCCGCTCTTCGTGCGCGCACGTCAGCGCGTATACTGTCGGTTGACAGAGCATTTTCGCAGTGAAACCGCTCCGGTTTCGGCGTTTCTGACGCGCGAGGGGATGCATATACGTACTGAAAAGGAGTTGCGCCATGCCGCAGGATACACCTGGTTCGCGTGTGCGGTCCGCTACGGGAATGGCGGCCTTTTGGCCCTTGCTGTTGTGTTGCTTTGTCGTGCTGACCGGAGGATGCGCCGGTAAAAACGGAAGAACGGCGGATGTGCCGGACGACAAGGCGAGCATCCGTTTTGTCCTGCCTGACGGAAGTCTTGCGGGCGAACGGGATATGCTCGCCCTTGTCGGCGAGGTCGACTATATCCTGTTGGGAGAAGTGCACGATAATCCCGTTGATCACAAAGCTCAGGCGGCATTTATCGACTTGGCGGTGCGCAAGGGCGGCGTTCGTCCTTTGCTCGGCTTGGAGATGCTGCCGCGCAGGTATTACGATTTTTCACTGGCGGCCTTCGGCAAAGGGCAGATTTCCCTTGACGATTTGCCTGAAGCTCTTAATTGGAAGAATACTTGGGGCTATGATTTTGCTTTGTATCAACCTGTTTTTGAAACCGCCAGGAAGTACGGTCTGCAAATATACGGACTGAATCTGCCTGAGGCGGTGCGCCGGAGCGTAAGCCGCAAAGGTCTTGCCGGTTTGAGCGCAGTTGAAAAGAAAGAACTGCCCGCACGTATTATCCCCCCCCAAGCGGCGCAGATGGAAAAATTACTGGCGGTTTTTCGTATGCACGGAGGTATGAAAAGAGAGCGTCCCGGCGTTCCGGCGGCGGCATCCCTCTCAGGTGCGGAAGAGGGGCGGCGCAGGGTACTTCCCGTTGCGGAACGCGCGGCGCCGGAAGGGACGAGTACCCCTTACCGGCACGATCTGCCCGAGAAGGGAGGCGCAGGGATCGCGTCGGCGGCGGTGCAGGGGCTTGACCGTTTTATCCTTATACAAAGTCTGTGGGACAGCACCATGGCCGAACAGGCGGTGACGATCCGGCGGACGCTGCGCCGGCGGCAACAAAAACAGTCGTCGCGCATACGGCCACTGCCGATGATCATCCTGGCCGGAGCCGGTCATGTGGAACACGGGTACGGCATCGCCTCCCGTATCAAGGCGCTGGAGCCGGGAGCGCGCATCGCGCTGGGGGTCCCTTTTTCGGGAGAAAGGCCCGAACCCGGAGCGGCGGATATCTATTATTACAGCGAAGCGCGTTCGCACAACCCGTTGGGCTTCATCTTTGCCGGAAGCGACGGAGGAATGCTGATAGTCAGGGTCGTTCCGGGATCGCGGGCTGAAGCGGCGGGGATGCGCGCAGGGGACAAGATTATCTGGGCGGACGAGATTCCTGTCCGTTCTTCCTCCGATTTGCATAAGGCCGCCATGCAGGCGAAACGCCAAAAACGTCCCTTGCGTTTTATTCTGGAAAGAGGCGGGGCTACGCTGCAGGTGCACATGCCGGCTCCCGAGAGCCGGGTGTAGTGGGAGTCGTCTCATACCCCCATGTGAGACGGCTTGCGGCCATGCTCGCTGGCGCGAAATTTGCAAAATATTTTTTGTGCCATCAGGACTTTTGACGCACGCGGGAGTACCATCCCGCAACCATTATAAGCGAGAAGACATATGTCCATAGCTATGCCCGAAGCAAAAAAACGGCCGGTTTTCAGACCCGCGTACGTATTCCTGGCCTTTCTCGCGCTGGCGGGAATGCTCGCCGTGTATTGGCGTAATGCAGGCCAGGCGGATCTTGCGGGAGAGGTCAACGATTCGGTTATTGCCCTGCATCCCGGAATTTCCGGCATCGTCAGCCGGATAGAGGTTCGGGAAGGGCAACGGGTCGGCAAAGGGCAGGCGCTTGCGCGTCTTGACGCGAACGCGCAGCGGAAAGTCCTGGCTGAAGAGCGGCAGAAGCTGGCTCAGCTTGAAACGGCGCTGCCTTCTCACTACCTGCGTCGTCAGGATGGCCGGTTACGGGAAGAAGAAAGCCTGGAGGAACGCCTGCTTCGCCGGCGAAAAGAGGAAGAGGTAGCCGAGCGGCGCCTGCAACAGGCCGCCGAACACGAAGCGCAAGTCTCCATCCTGTATAACCGGGTTATGCTTGCCGCCCGAGAGAATGCCGCGCAGGAACGCGCCGTTGCCATTGCGGCCCTTGACGCGGCCAGACAGGCGACCCGGGAGGCCCGGGCGGCCTTTGAGTCCGTGAGTCATGCCCGTTCCGCCATCGCGGCGGAAATGCGCCGGGTTAAAGATACGCAGAGAGCCGCCGGTATTGACGGCTTTTCTGCCGAGGTACGCATCAAAAACTACGAGTTGCAGCGTGAGCGGGTTCGCGCCGCGGAGGCCGCGCTTGACGCCGCTACGATCTACGCCCCGGAAAACGGCATTATTACGGAAATAGCCGCCAAAGAGGGTTCTATGGCCGTTGCCGGCGCGCCCTGCCTGTATATGGCTTCCCTTGACGCGCCTGTTACCATTGTGGCTCACGCCGAGGATGCTATAGCTAAAAAGTTGCGTCCCGGGCAGCAATGCCGGCTGAGCATTGCCGGAGCCTCTGATAATCCCTATTACGGGTACATCAGCGGTATTCTTCCCGAAAGCCGGAGGACTTCCGTCTCGGTTTCGCAGGGGGAGGCGGTGCCGGGGCTGCGCGTACTCATAGCGCTTGCCGATTCTGCCGGGAAAGATCGGGCGGGCATTTCCCAGACAGCGCCGGGCGGTGAGTCTACGCTGTATTTGCTTGGAGGGGCCAAAGCGGATATCAGCGTGCTTTTGAGAGAGCCCCTGTATACGCCGGCACAGTGGGCGTCCGGAGTTTCCGCCGGTCAAAGGGAGACTGACAAGGATGCGGCGGGCGCGGCTCCGTCAGCCGGCCTCTCCACCGGCGCGGCACCTGTTTTGAAACAGACGCCGGCGGCCGCTGTCCGGGAGGCTTCTCCTCCTGTCGCGCAGAGCGTATCCGGGCCGCCGCCGGTTTCCGCCAATCCTGAGGGGAGGGTTCTTCCCCCGGTGTCCCCGCCCGAGGTGAAGACGTCGTCCGGAAGTTCGCAGGGGCCTCTTGAAAGTACGCTGCCCTTGCCGCAACTGCCTCCTATGCAGCTTCCGGAGCAATTGCCGGGAAACTCCCCGCCGGAACGGCAAAATTCCCCCTCCTTGGTTACTCCGGAAATACTGGATCGGGAAGCGAACAGCGAACGGTGAGCCGTAAGGAGACAAGCGGATCAGAGTAAAAAACGCCGCATCGTTATCGTTAGAGCATTTTCACTTTGAAAATGCTCTGGCAACCGAACTAGAAGTGAAAATGCTCTTAACGAAAGTACTCGACGGCGTATTTGACGGCGGTGGCGGAAATAACGAGGCCGAGCATCCATTTGATGAGGGTGGGGGAGACGAATTTCTGGCAACGCGCGCCCAGATACATGCCGGCCATGCCGCCTGTGCCGAAGAGCAGACCGAGGGTCCAGTCGGGAGATATGGACTGCTCCGGGAAAAACGGGGCAATGGCCATATAGAAACTTACCCCCGCCACGGAGGTCAGAAAGGTGCCCATAAGGGTCGAGCCGCTGATGGTATGCACGGGCAGACGGAACCATGATACGAAGAAGGGCGCGATAATGGCGCCGCCGCCGATGCCGTAGGTGCCGCCCACGATACCCACGATAAAGCTCAGCAGCGATATGCCGATGGTCGGGCAACTGTATATTTCGCCCTGAAAGCTGTAACTGATGCGGCGCAGGGAAAATTCCTTTACGTCAACGACAAAGTCCGTCCGATCGCCGGCGGAACTTTTGGAAGCGCCGGCGGCTTTGCCCGCCGGCTTTTTTTGCAGCAGATCCTTGATCAATCTGCCGCCTATATAGAACAGGACGCCGGCGGCGAACAGCTTGAAGGTTCTGGGGTCAGGCAGCCAGAGCACGCGGACGAAAGCCCCGATGAACACGCCGGGCAAGGTGCCGGCCGCGACGGTGAGGGCCAGAGGCCAGACCATGCGTTTTTCTTTGATATAGCGGTACACCCCGCTGGGAATGGCCACGACGTTGAAAAACTGATTGGTGGCGCTCACCGAGGGGCGAGTGTAGCCGAGTACGGACATTTGAAAGGGCAGAAGCAGAAAGGCTCCGGAGATGCCGCCCATGGAGGCGAGAAACGACACGCCAAAGGCCGCCAGCGGAGGGATGAACGGAGAGACTTCGATTCCGGCTTCGGGAAAAAGCATGACAGAGCTCGTGATAGTTGAGGATATATACCACCCGGACAATTTATATATACCACCCGGACAATTATAAACGCGCCGCGATATCCGTCAATACTTTTTTCGCCGCGGCCTCCGGCGGCAGGGCAAGCTCCGCCCCGGCGGCGGCCGCATGGCCGCCGCCGCCGTACAGGGCGGCTATGGCGTTGACGTTGACGTCCCCCACGGACCGCAGACTGATCTTGCAGCGGGAGGGAGAGTCTTCCCTGACGAGGAGGCCTACGCGCACTCCGCGCAAACGGCGCAGCCAGGAGGCAAAGCCGTCCAGATCGGCCCTGGTCAGGCCAGACTCGTCCAAATAGCGTTTGGGGATGAGGCTGCAGGCGACGGCTCCATCGGCATGCAGGCGTATTTCCGTCATCAGCCTGCCCCAAAGGCGCATTTTGGCTATATTCCAGGTATTTTCGTATTTTGCGGTGAAAGTCGCGATGTCAAACCCTCCGGCGGCGAGGCGCGCGGCCAGGGCAAGGGTGTCGGAAGAGGTGTTGGCAAAGGAAAAGTTGCCCGTATCCGAGACCAGGGCAAGGTAGACGGCTTCGGCGAGATCTCCGGTGAGAGGGATACCCATATGCTCGGCCAGAAGCCCGACGAGTTCACCCGTGGAAGAGCGCGAGGCCTCCACCCAGTTGAGATCTCCAAAGCCGCCGTTACTGAGGTGATGATCGATGGTGACGAACGTAATGCCTTGCCAGTCCCCATCCGGTAATCCTCTTGCCTTGAGCTTGATTCTCAGATCCGGCTCGGTGCGGCTGATATCTCCGCAATCGGCCAGCAACAGCAGATCCGGCGTCCAGGCGCCGAGTTCGCGCAGCGATTGTACGCAAGGCGCGGGCAGAGACAGCCAGGCGAACGCGGTGGGCAGGCCTTCGCCAAGCAGAATGCGCACATCCGCTCCACGGCGGAGAGCGATATGGGCCAGAGCGGCCGCCGAGCCAACGGCGTCGCCGTCGGGGTTGACATGGGTAGCCACGAGTGCCCGTTCGGCTCGAGAAATGGCTTCGTTCAGAGAATCCTGAATAATGCGCATACAGCACGCCGCTGTCGCCGGAGGAGGCGGTCACGTAAAGGGTGGATCAGGGCAAGTCTTCGCCTTGGATGGATATTTCGCCGTATACCATGTCTTCCGGACAGATTGCCTCCAGCATGGAAAGACACTTTGTCAGGCGGCTTTCAAGGTGACGCCTGTCATTGCTTACGGAGACGACGGCCAGGCAGAGGCGGTCCATGTCGTTTTCACTGTTCACTTCGGCTATGCTCACGTTAAATTTGGCGCGCGCCTTCTGTTTGACGCTGTTGGCCACGCGCCGTTTATCCTTGAGGGACTCATTGTCGTACAGGCGGAATTCCACGCCGAGAATGCCGATGAACATAGCGCGGGCGATTGCAGGCTAAGCGTCCTTGCAGGGCATTGTCACAATGTTGCCGCTTCTTCGACGATTTCGAAAACTTCAATGACGTCGCCGGCTTTGACGTCATTATAATTATCCAGGCCGATGCCGCATTCGTAGCCCTTGGCCACTTCGCGCACGTCATCCTTGAAGCGGCGCAGGGAGGCGATCCTGCCGGTATGCACCACAATGCCGTCGCGGAGCAGGCGAACATGCGCGCCGCGAACCGCTTTGCCGTCGGATACGTGGCAGCCCGCCACCTGCCCCGCCTTGGGCACGGAGAATATTTCGCGCACCTCGGCGTTGCCCAGAAGAAGCTCGCGCGATACCGGGGCGAGCATGCCCTCCATGGCGTTTTTTATTTCTTCCACGAGTTTGTAAATAATATCGTAGAAGCGTATATCCACCTTTTCCTGTTCGGCCAACTCTTTCGCCTTGATTGACGGGCGCACGTTAAAGCCGATGATGATGGCGCCCGAAGCCGTGGCCAGCAAGACATCCGATTCGGAAATGCCCCCGGTGCCGCCGTGAATGACGTTGATGCGGACTTTGTCGGT
This sequence comes from Desulfovibrio sp., assembly GCA_031279825.1. GTDB lineage: Bacteria > Desulfobacterota > Desulfovibrionia > Desulfovibrionales > Desulfovibrionaceae > Frigididesulfovibrio. Next base: position 28,346 of record JAITHT010000046.1, read on the forward strand.
GGACAGCTTGTTCAAAGCGTCGGTAATGGCTTCCAGCGATCCTCGCACGTCCGCCTTGACGACCAGATTGAGAACCGCGGCCTCCACGCTGTCTGCCTTACGGGCCAGGAAGGTTTCCAGGGTAATCCTGGATTCTTTGGCCAGTTCCCGTTCCCGTTGCTTGAGAGCCCGGGATTCGGCTATACGGCGTGCCGTTTTTTCATCCGCGATACAGATGAACTCTTCGCCGGCTTCAGGTACACCTTCAAATCCCTGAACTTCCACAGGCATGGACGGGCAGGCATCTTTGAGTTTTTTCCCTTGATCGCTGAACATGGCGCGTACCCTGCCGGAATGGACGCCGCAGACAAACGAGTCGCCAAGGCGCAGGGTTCCCTGTTGGATAAGGACGGTGCCGAGGGAGCCTCGGCCCTTATCCAGCTTCGCTTCAATGATATGGCCCACTGCGGAGCGTTTGGGATTGGCCTTCAACTCCAGTATTTCCGCCTGCAAGGCCAGCAATTCCAGAAGATCGTCAAGCCCCGTACGGGTTTTCGCGGATACGTAGCTGAAGGTGGTTTCTCCTCCCCAGTCTTCAGCCACAAGGCCTTGTTCGGCAAGTTCCCGTTTGACGCGATCCGGATTAGCCGCTTCTTTGTCCATTTTGTTTACCGCCACCATGATAGGCACGCCGGCGGCGCGGGCATGGTTGATAGCCTCTTTGGTCTGTTCCATGACGCCGTCATCGGCGGCCACTACCAGAACAACGATATCCGTGACTTCCGCCCCGCGCGCGCGCATGGCGGTAAACGCCTCGTGGCCGGGAGTGTCGAGAAAGACGATTTCGCCTTTTTTCGTTTTTACATGGTACGCGCCGATATGCTGGGTAATGCCTCCTGCTTCGCCCGATACCACTGATGATTTGCGGATGGCGTCCAGCAGCGAAGTCTTGCCGTGGTCAACGTGGCCCATAATGGTCACTACCGGAGGACGGGTGATGAAGTCTTCAGGCTTCTCCTCTTTTTGCTCCTGCTGGGCATCAATGAGATCCTGTTCTGAAAATCCCGTTTTTTCAATTTCATAGCCGAATTCACCGGCCACCAGAATCGCGGTGTCGATATCCAGGGATTGGTTAATGGTGGCCATGACGCCGAGATTGAAAAGCACCTTGATGATCTCTCCGGATTTAAGCGCCATTTGATGGGCGAGATCCGACACGCGAATAAATTCATCCACCTTGATTTTTCGTTTAACCGCCTTTAGCGGCTGAGTGCCGCCCACAGGCTGCTGTTCGCGCGATTTGCGCGGCTTCATCCGGCGGTTGGCCGCTTTGCCCCAGGCCACATCCTCCTCGCTCCCTTTTTCCCGATGGTCGATAAACTCCACGGTACGTCTGCCCTTTTGCCGTTTTTTACGGCCTTGTTCGCCTTCCGGCGTAAGCGGGGCAAATCCTCCGCCGCCGGGTGCGCCGCTTGGCGGCCTGGGCATAAATCCGCCCTGCCTGCCGGAAGAAGAGGGAGCGGGACGGCTTCCGCCCGGGCGTTGCCCGGGCGCGCCGCTTTCCGGCCTGGCAAGGCCGGGACGGCCGTCGCTTTTCTCTCCTCCCGGACGGGGACGATGCGCCGCGGGCCGCTGTCTGTCCTGAACATAGGCTCTCGGGCGATCAGCCGTTTGCCGAGGATTAGGGAGGGAAATGACGCGTACCTGAGAAGCCTGCCTGCCTTCGTCATCACTTCCTTGTCCGCTTTCTCCATGATCCGCGCGCGCGGACAGGGCGGGCGCGGAAGAGAGCGCCATGCCGTCGGCTCCGCGTTCCGGTTCGGCGGAAAAGGCCGCCGGGTGAACGACGCGGGCGGATTTTTTGGGAGAGAGGGGGGCATGTTCCTGCGCTTCTTCCACAACGGGAGCGTCACGCTGCATCGTAGCCTCGCCCTGATCCGAAATGGGGGCTTCCGGCGGAGACGCGGCATCAGGGAGTGTTTTTCGGGAGACGGTAGCGGGATAGCGCACGATTCGGGCCATTACCGGAGAAGGCGTTTTGCTTGCCTCGTCAGGGAGCGTCGTGTTTTCCGCTACGGGCTGGATTACCACTTGTCCTTCCGCAGGGGCTTCGGCTGCCGTCGCGGGGTCTTCTTTTTTCGCCGTTTCGGCGGGGAAGTCGCGAACGGGATTGACTTGTCGGGCGGGCGGGGGAGAGGCTTCAGGGGGAGCGTCAGCCAAGGGAGGCTGTACCGGCGCGGATGCGGGGGATTGTTCCGGCGTTTGCGCGCTTTCCACTTCTTTGCGCCTGCGGCGGACGATTACCTCCTGCCTGTCTGTCCCGACGCCGGGAGAGAAGTGCTCGCGCAGTCGCGAGGCTTCCGCATCAAAAAGACTGCTGGCAGCGACTTTTGCGGCGGTGATGCCCAGATCTTTAGCCGCGGCAAGAACCTCCCTGGGCGAAAGGCCAAGGTCAACGGCCAGATCCTTCACTTTTTTCTTCTCGTCGCTCATATTTCCTGCCCCTTTGTTTTCCTTTGAGTCCATCGGCGTGAAAAAGCTTCCCGGCACTGGGGCTGTCCGCAGAGATACATCCCTCTGCCGGGGGCTTTCTGCTTGAGATCCGGCAAGGGGAGCATCCCTTCCGGCGCTCGGGTGAATCTCGTAAGCGCCTTTTTAGGCGCGCGCTGTCGGCAAATCGTGCACATACGCATAGGAACGTGTTTGGTTGTACGCGCCATGGTTGTCGTCATTCCTGTTCCGTTTGCGCGGGGGTGTCGTCGTTGGCGCCAGACAGGGAGGGCGCGGTTTCGTCATCGCTATGCTTGGGGCTGAGAAAATTAATGGCCGTGCGCACATCGGCGATTTTTTCCGCCGTGATGCCGGGAATCGTCAGCAGGTCTTCGTCGCCTGCCGTACGGATGCTTTCTATGGAAGTAAAGCCGGTGGCAATGAAATTTTCCAGAGGAATTTCAGCCACGCTGGCCAACTGCTCGAGTCCCTGTCCGATGGCGTTGGCCTCGTTATAGCGGGTTTCCGTGTAGATATCGATTTTCCATCCGAGAAGCTTCGCGGCCAGCTTGACGTTTTGCCCTTTGCGCCCGATAGCGTTGGTAAGCTGATCGTCAGGCACGATGACTTCAAGCAGGTTTTCACTTTCATCCACGACAATGCGGGAAATGATGGCCGGGGATAGGGCGTTTCTGGCATATGTGGCGATATCTTGACTCCAGACGACTATGTCGATGCGCTCGCCGCGCAATTCCTGCACGATATTCTGGATGCGCGATCCGCGCACTCCGACGCAGGCGCCCACCGGGTCCACGTCCCGATCCCGGCTCAAAACCGCCACCTTAGCCCGGCTGCCGGGATCGCGGGCTACTCCCATGATCTGGACGACGGCGTCATCCACTTCCGGCACTTCGCGGCGGAAAAGAGCGGCCATGTAATCGCGGTGAGAACGCGACACGATGACGTGGGGGCCGCGTCCTTCCCGGCGTACTTCCACCAGCAGAGCCTGGATGCGATCTCCCCGTTTATAGTGCTCGCGGGGGATTTGTTCTTCTTTCGGCAGCAACGCCTCCGTACGGCCCAGGTTAATCACCCAGCCCGTCTTGTCGCGGCGTTGGATGATGCCGGATACGATTTCATTAATACGATCTTTATATTCGTCATAAATGACACTCTGTTCCGCGTCGCGCATGCGCTGGATAATAACCTGCTTGGCCGACTGGGCGGCGATGCGGCCCAAGTCCTCCACCCGCAGGCGGAAACCCACTTCATCGTCAAACTGTACGCTGGGATCGTGTTTTCTGGCCTCCTCAAGGGAGATTTGGGAAGCTTCATTTTCTATGTCTTCGTCAGCCACGACAATTTTAAATTGAAAGACATCCATTTCGCCGGTCTCTTCATTAAAGGAGACCTCCACATCCATACCCTCGCCGTATTTACGGACAACAGAGGTGCGTACGGCATCTTCCAGGGTTTCAATCAGCATGGCTCGGTCAAGCCCCTTATCTTTGCTGATCTGCTCTATGGCTTTTTTAAGCTCCAGGCTCATGGGAGATTCTCCTCCAATCATTACACAGCGGCGTTGCTGTTTTCTTTATTCAGAAGCGTGCGCGTTGGCGTTTTGTTGCCGGGAATTCTTTTTGCCCGCCGACTTGCCCGGTAGCGTCCGTTCCGGAATGCAGTGGATTTGCGTGGCTTTTTTGACGTCGGCAAAGGCAAAGGCGATAATAGGCTCGTCATCGCCCGGCCGGGCCATAGCATCAGCCTTCAGAAAAAACAGGGCGTCGTGGGGTTTGTCCTTGGGGGCGCTTTGCGCTGAAGAATGTAAAAGGTTTTGTCCGGCAATCTCAGGCGGGTTTTCCTCTTCGTTCCGAGAGAGGAACGCGGGAACTTCTTGCAGCAGACCGCGGAATTTTTTTCTGCCGGGCCAGGCCGCCTGCGGTCGATGCAGCGTGATTTCCACCTTCTGTCCCAATGCGCGCGCAAGTTGCTCCGCAGAGAAGAATGTTCGTTCCAATCCGGGAGACGAGACTTCCAGCACATAGGCACCGGGGATACAGTCCTCCACATCCAGGCTTGCGCTGAGGAGACGGGAGAGTTCCGCGCATTGTTCTATGGAGACGCCGTTTTCATTTTCCACAAAGACGCGCACAATGCTGCGTCCGCCAAAGGCCAGTTCAATTCCCCAAAGTTCGAGGCCAAGGGAGGCGGTCAGAGGGGCGGTCATATCGGCAAGGGCGGCGGTCAGCGTGGAGTGATCCATCGTTTTACGGCTGGGTAAAAAGAACAAAAAAAAGGGAGGCCGTCAGGGCCACCCTAATGAACCGCGACAGGTTCCCAGGATGATGGGATAAAACGCCGGCGGCGCGAAATCGGCATGCATGCGACCGCGCAGCACTTTATCCCGCTGAGTTGCAGGCTTCTAGCATCGCCGTTCGCATTTGTCAAGCGCTTTTTGCGCGCCGCCGCCACGTCTGCCCTGGTTTGGCGAAACGCGTTTTCGTCGCGCGCGCCGAGGGGAGATATGCAATGCGACAACGCCGCGGGCGAGTTTCTCCCGGGGTGACGGGCGCGGTCCGGACGATTCAGTTCAGGATATAGCGCATGGGATCGACGGGGATACCGCCGACAATCACTTCGTAATGCAGGTGAGGTCCAGTGCTGCGGCCCGTATTGCCGAGAGTGGCGATAACGTCGCCGCGCTGCACATACTGGCCCGCTTGCGCTATAGTCCGCTGCAGATGGGCGTAGCGCGTTACAATATTATTGCCGTGGTCGATCATCAGGCAGAGACCGTAGCTTCCGTCTTGCCCCGCGAAAGAGACCGTTCCCCTGGCGGGCGCCAACACGGGCGTGCCGATGCGGTTGGAAATATCCAGTCCTTTATGCATGCTGCCGCTGCCGGAAAAAGGAGAACGCCTCCAACCGAATCCTGAAGTCAGAAAACCCTGGGTCGGCCAGATGGACGGCGTTGACAGCAGGGTGTCCTTATTGACGCGCAGGAAGTTCATCAACGTCTGCTGTGCGACTTCTTCCAGGGTGACGGTACCGGCAAGTTCATCCACCAGGCTGTGTGTGCGGCGGATGAACAGTTCCCGGTGTCGGGCGAGAAATGCGGAATTGTTCAGGACGCCGGCGGATGTTTGAGGCGGGGACGCTTCTTCGTTCGCCTCCTTGCTGCCGCCTGTTTCTTTATCAATATTCACGAGTATTCGCAGTTTGGTGTCAAAATGCTGCACGCGCTGCAAGTTTTCTTCAAGAGTCTGAAGCTTGCCCGCAAGATTGAGCAGTTGGCTGTCATAGGCGCGGACGTTTTTCTGGCTTTCTTCAAGTTCCTGTTCCAGGACAAAGGATTTTGAGTAAAACCTCAGAAGATATACGTTTGTTCCGGCCAGAGCGGCCACCAGCAAAAATAACAGGACGCCCAGCCAGCCGCGTAGCCGGAGGTTGCGAAAGCCGCCTTCGCGGTCCTTGAAGATCACAACATGGTAGTTTTTGAACAAAGGGTATGCGCCTTACTACAGATGAAGGGGTTGGAGAACGGCAATTCCAATTTTAGCGGATACCGGTCCTTTTTTCAAAATTTGAATTGCTGCTTGGAGAAGCCAAGGCGGACGCCTACGCGTTTTGAGAGCCGCCTGCTATTTTCGCTTTCCGTCAAGAAAAGCGCGGGTCATGCCGGCCAGAAAGCCGGCGACGGCTCCGATGGCCACTGCCAGAAACATGTTTTCGCTGATGCCGAAAACATGACTGAAGGCGCCAAGGGCGCCGCCGATGAGGATGCCTCTGGTAATGCGTTCGACGACTCCCATAAGTATTGTCCTTGCTGTGAAGCGGAGTGTTGTCTGGTTGCGCGTCAGTGCTGCCGGACGCCAGTTTTCACTCTCTCGCCAAAGGGCATTACCCTCTTTGTCCGCCCTTGGCAAGTGAGGCCGGAGGCTAGGGCGGCGTGTTAACGCTATGCCTTTTTGCCCTCCGGCTGCGTCAGATTGTGTCTGCCATCCCGGTCAAATAGCGTTTAAGAGTATATTCCCTCATGGCAGAGGCATCTTCCTTGCCGGAGAACAAAAATTTTATAACGTTAACACGCCCTAAAGCATTTTCAAAGCGAAAACACTCTAACTTTCGTTGCGGTGTAGAAATGAGCAAAAAATTTTGCCGGATGGGCTTTATCAGGCTTGAGTATGTATGCGGCCGCAGTAGCGGTACGACGGCCTTGACAACGGCGGCAATATCTCCCACAATCAGAAAAGAGGAAAAGTATGCTTTGTTTCCCCACGTATGGCGGTGTATGTTCCGTTTTTTAACAACAGCACGCAGGGTATATTTGTGATGAATGATCTCCGGGCTCTCTTTAAGTGCGTCGGCGTATTCCTTGGCGTTTTTTTTCTCACGGGTATGGGGGGCAGACCCGATGGCGGCGCAGGCGCCCGGAGGGGGGAAGACTCCCCGCCGGCCTACGTCACAAAAGTGAGCATCCAGGATACGGAAATTCTCAGAGGCAAAAAAGCCGCTGTCGTCACTTTTTCCGCTCCCATGGTTGATGCCGGGGCCGTAAACAAAAAAGCGGAGACAGCGGACAGCCCCTTTATTATCATACCCGCCGTAGGCGGAGAAGGCTATTGGGTGACCGACAGCAGCTTCGCCTTTATTCCTGACAATGACTTCCGGCGCGGCACGCAGTATTTCCTCCACTTAAAGGACGATCTGAAGACGCTGGACGGCAAGCCGGCACGCTATCTGATTCATTTCAGGACTAAAGGCGTCGTTCTTTCGTCGTTGGAGGCGGAAAACTTCGATAAAAGCAAGCAGACGCTCTCCCTTGCCCTGAATTTTGATCAGGTGATACAGGCCAAAGCGCTTGAAGAGCATCTTGTCATCAAGGACAAAGACAGCGGCGATATCCTGCCGTATACGGTGAGAGGAGGTTCCGAGCCGAGTTCCCGCCAGAAGCTGACCGTCAGCCTCGGCAAGTATCGTCCCAAGCTGGAGGTACTGCTGCGCGCCGATGCGGACGCCGACAAGCATTACCTCGGCTTGTCCCGGGAGTATACCCACAGCGTTTCCCTGCCGGTGCCGGAGGAAACGAGAGCGGATCCGGTCACGCAACAGACCGACGCGCCTTCCGACATCAAAATCACGCATCAAAGGAGCGGGTGTTCCGACGGCGAGCTCTACGCCTATTTTGATTTGAGCGAGAATGTGCGAAGCGACAATTACAAGGATTTCATCAAAGTCGAGCCGGAAGGCCTGACGTATACCTTTGAGTATGGCGACAGGCTGCGTTTCGCGGAAGGGCTGAAACCAGGCATGCAACTCAGCGTCACCCTTAAGCCGGGGCTGGTGGACGAGGCCGGCCGCATACTTGCCGAGGAGCGCGGCGCTTCTGTGATAATAACGGATTACGAGCCGGCGGCGCGTTTCGCCCATCGCGGCAACTACCTTTCTCCCGTTTACGGCAGCCGCCTGGGCGTGGATGTGGTGAACGCGGATAAGGTCGCCGTGGTTCTGCGCCGGCAGTATGATAACAATCTGCCCTTCATGACGTTGGAGCCGCGGTATTGGGTCAAAGATCTCATGCGCGATGTCGGCATCAAGGAAGTTACGCTCGAAGGCGGCAAAAAGAATGAAATACAGCGCCGCTCCCTGAATGTGGCCGATCTGGTCAAGGGCAGGCGCGGCGTCTTTATGGTGCGTCTTGACGCCTATAAGGAAAAAACGCCCGATAGCGGCGGTTCCTATCTGGAGCTGGCAAACCACGATGAGCAGGTGGTGGTGCTTACGGATATAGGAGTCACTGCCCGGGTCTTTCCTTCGGGCATAACGGTGTTTGCGGCCGCCCTCAGTACGGCCGCTCCGCTGGCCGGGGCCGACGTTCGGGTGTATTCCGAGAGCAACCAGCTTGTCGCCCAGGGGAAAACCGGGCCTGACGGACTCTACGTCCATCGCTTGGGCCAACGATGGGATCCGCAACTCAGACCTGCCGTGGTCACCGTGCAATACGGCAGCGGGGATGATGCGGATTTGACCTTTTTGCCTCTGGACGGCTCAACGCAAAAAGAAATGGCCGATACGGCCCTGCGCGACTATCTGGACGACGGGAACTACGAGGCCTTCGCCTACACGCCGCGCGGCGTGTTCCGGCCCGGCGAGCGCGTGGATGTCAAAGCTTTTGTGCGCAACAGCAGCCACCTGCCGCCGGAGCCTTTTCCCGTTCTGTTCAGGGTGACGTCGTCGCGCGATTTGGAGGCGGCCCGAGGCAGCGCCGTCTTATCCCGCGAGGGAGGGGCGGATTTTTTCTTCACGTTGCCTGCGACCGCTCCTACCGGAGAATACCACGCCTATGTAGAAGTGCCGGGGCAGAAAGGCGGCGGCCCGCTCGGTTACTGCGTCTTTTCGGTGGAAGATTTCGTCCCTCCGCGCCTGGAGGTCGGCCTCACGCCGGAAGCGGACAGCCTCTCCGCAAAGGAAAAGTTGTCCGTAGACGTATCCGGCCGCTATCTTTTCGGCACGCCCGGAGCGGATTTGCAGTATGAATTCGGCTACAGGGTCACGGCTAAGGCATTCACCCCCAAAGGCTGGGACGGCTACGTGTTCGGTGACGGCGAGCGCAAGTTCGACGCGCGGATGGATTTGCGTCACATGCTTGGTAAACTGGACGGCGACGGTCGCGCCAAGGCTGTTTTCTCGGCGCCGGCCGACTGGCTGCCGCCCGCTCTGCTCAATCTGTTTCTTGTGGCCAGCGTGCAGGAAGACGGCGGCCGTTGGGTGAGCCGGACCAGTCAACTCACGTATTTTCCCACGCCCTATCTGCTCGGCCTTAAACAGGAAGGGGGGGACGCGCAGCCCGGCAAACCCGTCGCCATGAAGGTGGCGGCTGTTGATCCGGCGGGCAAGCCGGTTGCAGGCGGCGTCCTTAAGGCGGAAATTTTTCTGGTTAAAGGCGCCTGGTATACGGTATATCGCAACAACCGCTATGTCAGCCTTTGGGAAGAGCGCCTTATCGCCCAGGATGCATTCGCGCCGGAGGCAAAGAACGGTGAAGCCTCTTTTCTTTTTACCCCCAGGCAGTATGGCCGCTATCTTGTGCGCGTGTCCACGGCCGACGGCGCTATCGTCGCTTCGCGGCGAATACGCGCGATGGATGGGGAGATGTCCGCTTTTGAGGATGGATCGGGCCGTCTGGAGAGCGTCGAACTGAGCTTTGACAAAGCCGACTATCGTGTCGGGGACACGGCCAGGCTGTCCGTCAAGGCGCCCTATGCGGGTACGCTATTGCTCGGCATTGAGCGCGGACCGCAGTTGAGCAGCCGGGTTGTTGCCATGCCTCAGCCCGCTACGGTGGTGGAAATACCCGTTACCGCGGATATGGATCCCAACGCCGCGATTACCGCCTGGGTCATCCGTCCCGTCCGGGAGGAAAACAAGGAGTGGTATGCCCATCGCGCTTACGGCATGATCCCCCTTACGCTTTCCAAAACCCCTCATAAACTGAAGCTTTCGGCCGAGACGCCGGACAGAGCTCTGCCCGATAGTCCTTTGTCCATAAGTTTCACCGTTTCCGACGAACAAGGCAGGCCTGTGGAAGGAGAATTCTCCGCCGCCTTTATTGACGAGGGCATTTTGTCCCTGACCGCCTTCGCCACCCCTGATCCGGTGGAATTCTTCATGGCCGACCGGCGCACCACAGGACACAGCTTTGATATATACGACGCCCTGCTCAGACCTGAAGCCAAGGCAACCCCGCTGCTCCTTCCCGGTGGGGACGCCGCGCAATATTACCAGGGGTCTCTCAGCACGCAGCAGGTTTTTCTCACCGCGTACCAGCCCGCTGTACGCACTGACGCCGATGGCCGGGGAGAAGTGCGTTTTGATGTTCCGGAATACTCCGGCAAGGGGCGCTTGATGATCGTGGGCGCGTCCGGCAATCTGTTCGCGTCTTCAGCCACCGAGATTCGCGTGGCCCGCGATCTGGTGATAGAGGCGTCTGCTCCGCGCGCCGTCGCTCCCGGCGATACCTTTGAGATTTCCTGCAACGTGTTCTCTACGGCTGCGGAAAACGGCGGCACCCTTTCCGGCCTTGCCGGGATTGATATTGCGGCCGAAGGCCCGATTCGGCTCAGCGGCGAGTTGCAAAAGTCCTTGCCCCTTACCGTTTCTTCCGATTCCGGAAAAGAGACGACTTCCTCCGTTTCCCATCGTCTTGCCGTCATGGGAGAAGCTCTCCAAGAGAGCGGCATAGGTGCCGTTATCGTCAAGGTATCCGTGCCCGGCCGCGACGATCTCTCCTTCAGCAAGCGGATTGAAGTGGCGGTTCGTCCGCCGTATCCGCGTACGGGCACCGTTACGACGGCCCTGCTCAGAGCCGGCGAAACCGCCACTATGGCTGTGCCCGGCGAATGGCTCAAGGGCAGCGTCAAGGCTTCGTTTTCCATGGATCGTTCTCCGGCGCTGACCATATTGCCCGCTTTGGAGTATTTAAGAGAGTATCCTTACGGATGCCTGGAGCAGATCACGTCGCGCGCCTGGCCCTATCTCGTCTTGCCCTCAGTGCAGGAACTGCTGTACCCCGATGCGGACAAAAACGCCGCCGCCAACAACAGCAGGGCTATGCTCACGGATATTGTGGCCCGTATCGTCTCCATGCAGACAGGTGAGGGCGGCTTCGGCCTGTGGGCGGGCCGTTATGCTCCCGACCCATGGAAAAGTGTGAACGCCGCCTTTTTTCTGGTGGAGGCCAAGGCAGGCGTGCCTGTGTCCAAAAACGCCATGGACAACGCGCTGGGCTATCTGCGCCTGCTTCTGGCGGCAAAGCCGCGAACAGACGAAACGATGACGGCGTATGACTATTCCACCAGGGCGTATGCCGCCTTTGTGTTGACCAGGGCAGGGGATCCCCCGGTAAGCTGGATACAGCATCTGAGCAAGCATGAAGAAGTAATGCTTCCCTCGGGCCGCATATTCCTGGCCGGGGCCAAAGCCCTGAAGGCCGGCAATTCAGGCGCGCTGAAAGCTTTGGAGGCAAAAGAAAAGAGCGCTTTTGCCTTTAAGGCTCTTCAGGAGGTGCCCAACGACAGCATGGAAGGCGATCTGCGCAATACCAGCCTCCGGCTGCTCCTATGGAGTTTGGTCGCTCCTAATGAACCTGAGGCGGCGCAGCTTTGCGCCAAGGTGGTTGCAAAGCTCGCGGACAAAAAGCGCTTCACCACGCAGGAGGCGGGCATGGCCGCTCTGGCCGTCGGCCGTTATCTGGAAAATACCGGCGCGTCGGCCAAGTCCTATACGGCGAAGATTGAGGCCGAGGGATCTCCGTTGGCAGCGGTTTCCGACGGCGGGCGTCTGGTTTTGAGTGACAGACGTCTCCCCTTGTCCGCGGATGGGCAACCTCCCGCGCTTTCCGTAGCTATGGGAGACGGAGGGCCGGCATACGGCGTATACAGCGTGCGCGGCGTACCCCGGAATATGCCCGAGCCGATTTTTTCAGGGCTGTCCGTGGGCCGGATATGGAAGGACGCCCAAGGCAAGGAACTTAACCTGAGTTCCGGCGCCGTCCGTGTAAAGAAGGGAGATCGCATCCTTGTCGAATTGTGGCTGAGGCCGGATGAGCCGGTGTCGCATATTGCCCTGTCGGATCTTCTGCCCGGCGGCATGGAGGTGGAAAACCCCCGTCTGAAGACGGCCGCCGGAGCGCTGAGCGATGACGAAAGGAGGGAGAACGGCGGAGAAGACTCGGAGGACTCCGGCGAGGGCGCGCCGCAAGATGGCGGCATGTTCCTTGACCTGCGCGAAGACAGGCTTCTGGTCTTTTTTGACCGTGTGGAGGGCCACGTGGTCTATAGGTATTCCATGCGGGCCGTGAGCCGGGGGTCCTTTGTCCTGCCCCCTCTGGCGGCCGACGGCATGTATGATCCCGATATCCGCGCCGTGGACTCCGCCGGCATCGTGATCGTGGAATAGAGCATGGTACGCGTGAAACGCGCGGCAAGGATTTTTTGAAAAATCCTTGCCGCCGGGGCGCCGCGTTCACTGTCATGGAAGCCGTCTCGCGAAGGTATTGCGCGAGGCTTTTCTTCGCCCGTCAGAGCAATGTCAGAATGAAGAGGAATAATCGTTTTCCCCGTACGCTTTTCCGTTGCATGATCGCGGGCGGAATCGCGGCGCTCTGCGCGTCGTGCGTTTTGGCTTTCGCCTGGATTGCGACGCCGGATCCGCTGCCGCAGGTGTTGCGCTGGCCGGTATCTCCGGTGTTGCTGGATAACGGGGGAAACCTGATCCATGCGCGCATGTCCTCTGCCCAGGAGTGGTGCCTGCCTGTTCCTTTGGAAGAGATGGGAGAATGGCTGCCTAAAACCTTGGTGGCTGTTGAGGACAGGCGTTTTTACGAGCATTGCGGCATGGATGTTCTGGCCATTGCGCGGGCGGCGTTGCAAAACGCGCGCGCCGGCAGGGTGGTGTCGGGCGCGTCCACCATCTCCAGCCAACTTGTGCGCCTGAGCGTCCCCAGAGAACGAACAGCAAGCGCCAAGTTTATGGAATTCATGGGCGCGCTGAAGATTGAACGCCGCCTGAACAAAGGGCAGATACTGGAGCATTATCTCAACCGCGCTCCTTTCGGCGGTCCTATCCGGGGGGTGGAGGCCGCGGCGCGTATGTATTTCAGCAAGCGGGCCAAAGAATTGTCTTTAGGCGAGGCGGCTCTTTTGGTGGGTATGCTCAAAGGGCCCACAGCCTACAGGCCGGATAAAAACCCCGGGGCCGCTCTGAGGCGAAGGCAGCGCATCATTGTCAAGGTAGCGGACCAGGCGGGTTTTCCTGACGATTTGCGGGCGCTCGCCCTGGAGGAGCCCTTGCCGGCCTATCGTTCCGCCATGCCCGCCGCCGCCTGGCATTTTGCGAATCTGGCCTTTGCCGCATTGCCTCCTGAAGGCGGGGTGGCGCACAGCACCCTCGATATGCGGGCGCAGAAACTGTTGGAGCGCGCACTTGTCCGGCAATTGCGGCGTACCGCAAAAGACGTCACCGCAGCGGGCGCCGTGGTGGATAATCGTACCGCTTCCATCATCGCCTATGTGGGTAATGCCCGCTTTAATCCGGCAAACGGCACGCAGTGGGTGGATTGCGCCATAGCCCCGCGTTCGCCGGGTTCCGCGTTGAAACCCTTCATCTATCTGAACGCTATGGAGGCCGGCCATATCATTCCGGCCAGCCTGCTTGCGGACACTCCCCTGCAATTGGGCGGCGAGGCGCCGCGGAACTTCAGCCGGGACTATCGGGGGCCTGTAACGGCTCATGTCGCTCTGGCCGATTCCCTGAACGCGCCGGCCGTACGCGTCACGCGTATGCTAGGAGTGCGCGAGACTCTGTCTTCCTTGCGCCGGGCGGGTTTTTCCTTTCTTGATCGCCGGGATGAAGAGTATGGCGATTCTCTGGCCTTAGGAGCGGGAGAGGCGACGGTGCTGGAATTGGCCCGCGCTTACACGGCGTTGGCCAATCTCGGACTTGACCGCCCTCTGCTCTTGCGCCGTGCCGTCTTGCCGGGGGAGAACGTGGACGAAGAGAGAGGAACAAAACTGGGAATCGCAGGATTGTATGGAAAAGATATACCCTTTGACGCTATGCCGAAAAACGGGAGATACCCGCCCGATGCGGTTTTGCCAGGCGGACTGGCCTGTGTCGCCGCGCAACTGGAGGCAGAGCGGACAGGGACGCTTCCCCAAGCCAGTCAGTTATACAGCCGGGAGGCTGCCTTTCTTATAGCAGATATTCTTAAGGACCCAGGAAGGTTGCCATTTCTTGCCCAACTGCTGCAGGCGCGCGACTCCCCTGTCGCCTTTAAGACCGGCACGTCTTTCGGCTTGCGCGATGCCTGGACCGCCGCGTATACTCCCGCCTTTACGGTGGTGATCTGGTTCGGCCGGGCCGGTGGCGGAAGCGATGCGCACCTTGTGGGAGTGTCCATGGCCGCTCCGGTCGCCATTGCCGTCGTGCGGGAACTCAGTGCCTTCGCTTCGCTGCAACAATCCTGGTATACCGCGCCGCCGGGTGTGGCCTCGGTCCGGGTTTGCAGTCTGTCCGGCGCGACCTTGTCTCCTTTTTGTCCCGCAGGCCGGACTGCGCTGTCCATCCGCAATGTATGGCGCACCGTGCCTTGCGCCATGCACGCGCTGAAGAACGGGCAAATCGCGCTTGTCTGGCCGCCGGAACTGGAGGATTTCAGACGCAAGCGCTTCAGCCGGGAAGATCTCAGCCGCAAGGCCGCTATTGTTTCTCCGATGCCGGGTGCCCGTTACATGCTCACTCCGGGCGCCCGCTTCAATCCCATTGTTCTGAGGGCGGAAGGGGTGGCCTACCCCGTATACTGGTATGCCGACGGCAAATATCTCGGAAAGCAGGAACGCGATGACCTGCCTCTGTACTGGGATCCCCAGGGCGGCGAGCACAGTATTTCTCTGCTCGACGCGCAGGATCGTATCGCCGCCGTTACCGTGCCGATCACCGATTTGGGAGCCGTCCGGGAAAAATCCCCTCCTTTGCTGTGGAAGTGAACGCCGGAGCGCGTATTTGAAGATATACCGGATGCCGGAGGACAGTATGGAACATGTGTTGTTCGATCATGATCGGCTGGCCCGTATAGGGCTGCCGGAAGCGGTGTTCTGTGAATCCAAGTCTCCGGACGTGCTGGCGGAACTGCTGATCGCCCACGGACGGAGAGGAGCGCGGCCGGCGCTTTTCACCCGCCTTGCCCCGAAGATCTTTTTCTCTCTGCCGGAAGACCTTCGTTCGCTGGTGGATTATCACGAGCTTTCTCGTACCGCCTTCGGCTCGGTCATGCCGGAAAAACGAACGGGCCGCGTGGCCGTTATTTCCGCCGGCACCGCCGACGGCCCGGTGACCTGGGAGGCCGCCCGCACTCTTGAATACCTCGGCATCAGGCATACGGTGTATGAAGACAGCGGGGTGGCCGGACTCTGGCGTCTCGCCTCCCGTCTGAAAGAAGTCAACGGGCACGATGCGATTATCGTTGTGGCAGGCCTCGACGCCGCCCTTGCCTCGGTTCTGGGGGGGCTTACCCCAAGGCCCGTGGTGGCCGTTCCTTCGTCTGTGGGCTACGGTATGGCCCGGCAGGGGGAATCAGCCTTGTGCAGTATGCTCGTCAGTTGCGCCCCCGGCGTCAGCGTCATGAATATAGATAACGGATACGGCGCGGCCTGCGCCGCCGCGCGTGTCATAAATCTGCTTGCAGGCGTGGATTGAAACATGAAAAAATCCGCTGCGCCTAAAAGAAAACGTGATGCCGGCAAAATCCGCGATGCCGGGCATGACGCATCCGGTACAACTGGAGTCGCCGCTTCGGATGATATTTTGCCCGGCAAGGAGGAAATTGCCGCCGCTCAGACAGCGATACGCGTATTTATGAAGGCTCCGGAGCAGGGGCGGATGCGCCTGTTTCTGGAACGCTTGCGCCCTGCTCCGCCTCAGGTCCTGCTGCTTGAAGGGGGAACAACTGATGATCGCCTGGCGGCGGCGCATTACTGGTCCCTGTTGCTCAACTGTCCCGCAGCGATTTCTCCGCCGGAGGGGGCGGGCGTCGGCGTTCCCTGTCTCGACTGTTCGGAATGCCTTCGTATGCTCATGCATATGCACCGGGACTGCTTTTTTTTTGACGGGCGCGCGGGCAGCATAAAAATAGACGATGTGCGCGCTATGCGGGCCGTACTCGGCGAGCCGGCGCGCGAGGCCCGTTGTCGCACGGTCATTTTTTGTGAAGCCCAGTCTCTGGTGGAGGCCGCGGCCAATGCCCTGCTTAAATCCCTGGAGGAACCTCGCCCGGGTACATCCTTTGTGATTTTGGCCCCGCAACGGGAAGCATTGCTGCCGACTCTGGTGTCGCGAAGCCTCGTACTGACTTTGCCCTGGCCTCACGCGGCGGATCCCGGGAGTCAGGCGCATCTTGCCCCCTGGGAAGATGCTTTATGCTCGTTTTTGCGCGGCGGATGCGGTTTTTTCGAGCGGAGCGGCAGCAGGGGAGCGGTGAATCCGGCGCTTGCGCATGATCTGATCAACGTGTGCCGGCGCGCCTTGGTCAGGCGTCTTTTTTCCATGCAAAGCGGTATTGCGCCCGCCGAAGGTCTGGATGTCCTGCTGGCCCGGCTGCCTCTCCAGCGCCTGCGCATACTGGATGAAGCCCTGGCCGAATGCCAGGACAGCCTCATGTATAAAGTTGATGCCGCGCTGGTACTGGAGTGGCTCGCCACCCGCCTGTATCTGCTGCTGCCCGGGGCAACGACCGATTCCCGTCCCACCCCGTGATTCGCGGGAATCCGACAGAGAAAGAGCAGAGCCGGCTTCCCCGGCGATTTGCGCTGCTTCGCGTAAGCTTTGAGAAATGGACATAGTGTTTACTTGCAAAAGTAAACACTATAAAACACTGGAGGGTTTTTACCGCAAAATTCGGCGTAAGCATGCTGAAAATATGTTTTTTTTCAGCAGACGATCCCGCAAAAATATCCGCAAAAAATATACTTGTTATTTTTGCAATTAGACAGTAGGCATTATGTAAGGAGTTGTCGTGAAAGTCATTTTCTCCCAGATGGCTTTTTTTATGGCGCAACAGAGTAACAGGCGCAATGTGCGCTTCATGCTGCGTTTTACTTTGTTCATGTTCGGGCTGTTTTTCCTCTACAGCGTGCTCTTCCATTATATTATGGAGTTGGAAAACCGCTACTATTCACCTGTTACGGGCCTGTACTGGACGCTGACGGTCATGTCCACGCTGGGATTCGGCGACATCACGTTCAGCAGCGATATCGGCAGGATTTTCAGCGTGGTCGTGCTTCTGTCCGGAGTCCTTCTCTTCATGCTGGTCATGCCCTTTACCTTTATCCGGTATATCTACTCGCCCTGGCTGGAAGCCCAGAGCAACGCCATGACGCCGCGCGAACTGCCCAAAGACACGCACGGGCATGTCATCATCGTGGGCACGGACAGCAACGCCCTGAGCATTGCCTTGTCCTGCCGGCATTACGATATTCCGTATGCTTTGCTGGTGGCTGATAGCAGCAAGGCTCTGGAGCTTTTCGACAAGCGCCTGGGCGTGGTTCTCGGGGATTTGGACTCCGCGCTCAGTTATGAAGCGATGCGGGCCGATAAGGCCGCTCTTGTGCTGGCCTTGGATGATGACATGAAAAATACCAACATAGCGGCTACGGTACGCGAATATTCTTCTTCCGTGCGTCTGGCCGCGAGCGTGAGCAACGAGGAGTCCGCCGACATACTGACCCTGGCCGGGTGCGATCGTGTCTTCCAGTTCTCCAAAATGCTGGGGGAGGCCCTGGCCGGCAGAATCTTCACCCACAATGCCGAATCCAACATCATCGGCCGTTTTGAGGGATTCTGCATTGCCGAAAGCCCTGCCCACAATACCCCCCTTGTGGGTAAAAGTCTGCTGGAAAGCGATTTACGCGGTCGTTTCGGCCTGAACGTGGCCGGCATATGGCAAGGCAACCGGTATATGGTCGCCCGATCGGATACGCTTATCGACGAGGGATCGGTGCTTCTTCTTGCCGGCACCGCCGACATGCTGGAAAAATATGATCGCTCCCTCAGCAGAGAATGCAAGATCGTTCAGACTCCCGTACTGATTCTCGGCGGGGGGCGCGTGGGGACGGCGGCGGCCAACGCTCTGGCCCGCCGTAGGGTTCCTTTTCGCATTGTGGAACAAAAATCCGCTCTTGTGCCCGTCGATGACGAGCGCTACATTCTCGGCAACGCGGCGGATATCGCCGTCCTGCGCTCCGCCGGCATTGACGGGACGCAGACCGTTCTGGTCACGACGCATAACGATGATTTGAATATTTATCTTACCATCTATTGCCGCAAGCTTCGTCCGGATATTCAGATTATCAGCCGTTCGACCCTTGAGCGCAACGTGCCCTCACTGTACAGCGCCGGTGCCAATCTGGTCATGTCCCTGGCCGGCATGACCTCAACCGCGATTATCAATCTGCTCAAGCCGGGCCGTGTCTTCATGCTTACCGAAGGCCTGAACATCTTTCGTGTCGGCGCGCCTGCCTCCCTGGTGGGGGTGAACCTCATCGACAGCAATATCCGCGGGGACACCGCATGCAATGTCATCGCCGTCCGTAACGGGAGCAGACTGGCCGTGCCTCCCAATCCCCAGGAACGTATCCGGCCGGATGACGAGCTTATCCTCATCGGCGCCGTTGAGGCTGAAAGACGCTTTATGCAGAAGTACTGCCGCTGAACGGGAGAGTGCGTCGGGCAGGGGAGGAAAAAACATTCTTTTGCGGATTTTTTTTCACAAGAGGCTTGACCCTGCCGGGAAGAAGATGTAATAGCAATCTCCGCGCTGAGAATGGATATTGCAAGTGATATGTCCCTGTGACGGTTAAGGGAGGGCGGATGGAGTCCGCCTTATCGCGCCTGGTTGTACTACGCCAATCAGGTTTGACATTTGCAGGCTGAGTTGTCCTTTAATGTCTTGCCGTATCCCGTCCGGATTTTTTTCGGGCGGGGGGCGTCCACGCAGATGCGAAGCGCGTCTGGGCGGCCTGCAAAGAGTCCGAATCCGGGAATTGTCCGGTCAGGTCGGCCAAAGCAGGTGATCGCGCGAAAATTTGTTTTGGTCGTTTGAAGCCGGCCTTTTTCTTTTATGACGGAGTAGCGAGCGATGACGACAGTCAGCAGTGATCGTATCAGAATCAAGCTCAAGGCATATGATTACCGTATTCTGGACAAGGCCGTTTCCGAGATAGTGGATACGGCGCGCAACACGGGTGCCGGCATTGCCGGCCCGATTCCCCTGCCCACGAATATCCACAAATATACGGTAAACCGTAGCGTGCACGTCGACAAGAAGTCGCGTGAACAATTTGAGATGCGTATCCATAAACGGCTGGTGGATATTCTTGAGCCCACCCAGCAAACGGTAGACGCCTTGGGCAAACTCTCTCTGCCTGCCGGTGTGGATGTTGAAATCAAGCTGTAGTGAGGAAGTCATGGCTGAGAAATTGGGAATTTTGGGTCGCAAGCTTGGCATGACTCGTATTTTCGCCAGCGACGGTTCCGCTGTTGCGGTTACCGTGATTCAGGCCGGCCCCTGTCCTGTGGTGCAGGTAAAAAACGCCGAAACCGACGGATACTATGCGGTGCAGATAGCCTTTGGCGCGGATAAAGAAAAGCACATGACAAAGCCGCTTGTCGGGCATTTCAATAAGGCGGGTAAGGGTTTTTTCCGCTCTTTGCGCGAAATCCGGCTGGAAGGCCCGGGGAATTTGGCGGTCGGCGATGAAATTTCGGCTTCTATTTTTGCCGCGGGCGAAAAGGTGAAGATCACCGGTCGAAGCATAGGCAAAGGCACAGCCGGCGTTATGAAGCGCTGGAATTTCCGCGGCGCGTGTTCCTCACACGGCGCGGAAAAGGTGCATAGAAGCGGTGGCTCCATCGGCAACAACACGGAGCCTTCCAAAGTCTGGAAGGGCAAAAAAATGGCCGGACATCTCGGTGCTCGACGGGTCACTTCTCACAATCTGGAAGTTGTCGCCGTTCGTCCGGAAGATAACGTGATTTTGGTCAGGGGCGCCGTACCCGGTCCCAGGAACGGCCTGATCATGGTGCGTAAGCAGTAGAAAAGGAAAAGCTCATGGCTCAGGTAACCGTATTTGATCAGGAAAAAAAGCAAGCCGGCAGCGTTACGCTTGCGCCGGAAGTTTTTGAAATCCCGGTGCGAGCTGAAATACTCAATCTGGTCGTACGCGCTATGCGCGCTTCCTGGCGTGCCGGCACCCACCAAACGCTGACCCGCTCCATGATGAAGGGAGGGGGGGCCAAGCCTTGGCGGCAAAAGGGCACGGGGCGGGCTCGCTCCGGATCCGGCATTTCGCCTGTCTGGACAGGCGGGGCCGTGGTGTTTGGCCCGCAGCCGCGCGACTACAGTTTTAAGGTGAATAAAAAGGTCCGTCGCCTGGCGTTGAAAATGGCGCTGTCTTCACGCCTTGCCGGGGAAAATCTTATGGTTGTAAAGGACATCTCCCTGCCTGAAGCCAAAACGAAGTATTTTGCCGGAATCAAGCAGGCGCTGGGGCTGGACAAGGCCCTGGTGGTGGTGCCGAATGATGCGTATTCCCTGATGCTGGCCGGCCGCAATATTCCCGGGCTGATGTTGCTGCCTCCCGAACAGCTCAATGTATATGACGTGCTGAAGCACCCGCAGCTTGTGCTGCTTGAAGGCGTTATTGATCCCGTGACCGCGCGACTGCTGGCTCCTGCGGAAGAGATCGGGGCGGAGTAAGGAGGGCGCCATGGATTACACGCAAATTCTTATCAAGCCGCTTATTTCCGAAAAAGGCACTTTTTTGAAGGAAGAAGTCAACCAGGTGGCCTTTTTTGTGAGACGGAACTCCAATAAGGTTCAGATAAAAAAAGCGGTTGAAGATGCCTTTGCGGTGAAGGTAGAGGCTGTCAACGTGGTGGTGAAAAAGCCGCTGGCGAAGATTTTTTCCCGTGGCCGCAAGCGCCTTGCCGGTACGGTGCCGGGTTATAAAAAAGCCTATGTTACCTTGGCCCCCGGCAGTAAAATAGAGTTTTTCGAGGGAGTGTAGTTATGGCCATACGTACGCTGAAACCCACCTCGGCAGGACGTCGCTTCCAGACGGTTTCCTCCTTTGAGGAAGTTACGGCCACGCGTCCTGAAAAGTCGCTTACCGTAGGGCTTTGCAAGTCAGCCGGACGTAATAATAACGGTCGCGTCACCAGCCGCCGTCGCGGCGGTGGCCACAAGCGCCTGTACCGTCTGATAGATTTCAAACGGGACAAGGTCGGCATAAGCGCCGTCGTGACCGGCATAGAATACGATCCCAACCGTTCGGCAAGAATTGCCCTTGTGCGTTATTCGGACGGTGAAAAGCGTTATATTCTCGCTCCGGTCGGCATTGCCGTGGGGGACAGCATCCTTACCGGCGAGGGCGCGGATATCAAGCCCGGCAATGCCCTGGCCTTAAGCCGGATTCCCGTGGGTACCCTGGTGCATAATATTGAACTGCATCCCGGACGCGGCGGGCAGTTTTGCAGAAGCGCCGGGACCTTCGCCCAGGTCGTGGCCAAGGAAGGCAAGTACGTCACCCTGCGCATGCCTTCGGGCGAAGTGCGCAAAGTGCTTGCGGTCGGCATGGCTTCCATCGGCCAGGTGGGCAACATCCAGCATGAGAATATTTCCCTTGGCAAGGCCGGCCGCAATCGTTGGCTTGGCCGCCGTCCCAAGGTCCGCGGCGTGGCTATGAACCCGGTGGATCACCCCCTTGGAGGCGGCGAAGGCAGGAGTTCCGGCGGTCGTCATCCGGTGACCCCATGGGGTGTGCCCACCAAGGGCTACAAGACCCGTGACCGCAAGAAGGCTTCTTCCAAGCTGATTGTAACCCGGCGCAAGTAGGTAGGAGTTGACCAATGCCGAGATCACTGAAAAAAGGTCCTTTTGTGGACGGGCATCTGCTGCATAAAGTTGAAGCCGCCGTGGCGAATGGCGATCGCCGGGTTATTAAGACTTGGTCGCGCCGGTCAACCATATTGCCGGAAATGGTGGGGCTTACTTTTGCCGTCCATAACGGGCGCAAGTTCATCCCTGTGTTTATCACCGAAAACATGGTCGGGCATAAATTGGGCGAGTTTTCACTCACCCGCGTTTTCCACGGTCATGCGGCGGACAAAAAGACGAAGGTCAAGAAGTAAAGGGGGGTTGGATGGAAACACGGGCAACCTTGAAAGGCGTGCGGGTATCACCGAGAAAGACCCGCCTTGTGGCGCGCAATGTGGTCGGACTTGAAGCCGCCAAAGCCTTGGATATTCTTCAGTTTACCCCGCAAAAGGCCGCTTTTGTCCTGCGCCAGGTGCTGTATTCGGCCGTTTCCAACGGTGCCAACGTGTCGTCTATTGATCCCGACGCGCTGATGGTAAAGGAAATTATTGTCAACGAAGGTCCCAGCTGGAAACGTTTTTTGCCGCGCGCGCAAGGCCGCGCCTCGCAAGTTAAGAAGCGTACCAGCCATATTACAGTCATTCTTGCCGAGAGCTAGGAACAATTATGGGTCAGAAAGTCAATCCCTTCGGGTTCCGGCTCGGGTACAACAAGAACTGGCAGTCCCGCTGGTACAGCAAAAAAGAGTACCCGGCCTTTGTTTATGAAGATCACACCATCCGCGCGCATGTGAAAAAGCTTTTGTTTGCCGCGGGCATTTCGCGCATTGAGATCGAGCGCCCCGGCGACAAGGTGCGGCTTATTCTTTCCACCGCCCGGCCCGGTATCGTCATCGGGCGCAAAGGCGTGGAAATAGAAAAGCTGCGTACCGATCTGCGCAAGGAGTTCGGGCGGGAGTTCGCCATTGAAGTAAACGAGATTCGTCGTCCCGAAATAGAGGCGCAGCTCGTGGCTGAAAATGTGGCTCAGCAGCTTGAACGTCGAGTGGCGTTTCGCCGCGCCATGAAGCGTACGGTGTCCATGGCCCGCAAGTTCGGGGCCGAGGGTATTAAAATCGGCTGTGCCGGCCGTCTTGCCGGGGCGGAAATCGCTCGCAGCGAATGGTATCGGGACGGTCGCGTGCCCCTGCAGACGCTTCGGGCCGACATTGATTACGGCTATGCCGAAGCCACCACCACTTACGGCATTATTGGCGTAAAGGTGTGGATATTCAAGGGTGAAATCCTCGACAATGAGGTGAATTCGTAATGCTTAGCCCCAAACGGACAAAATTTCGCAAGCTGCAAAAGGGCCGCCTTAAAGGTCCGGCATTACGCGGCGCGCAGATAGCTTTCGGCGATTACGGCCTTAGAGCTCTGGAGCACGGTAAATTGACCAATCAGCAAATAGAGGCCGCGCGTATTGCTATGATGCGTCACATCAAGCGCGGCGGGAAGGTCTGGATTCGCGTTTTTCCGGATCATTCCTATACGGCGAAGCCGCTTGAAGTCAGGATGGGTTCCGGCAAGGGCGCGCCTGCGGGCTGGTATGCCCCGGTGAAGCCGGGCCGTATTTTATACGAACTTAAGGGTGTGAGTTATGAGCTTGCCAAGGAGGCGCTTACCCGCGCCGCCCATAAGCTGCCTATAAAAACGTATATAGTGGCGCGGGAGGACTTGGCATGAGCGCGGTGAAACGTAAGGTCCGCCGTCTTGAGCGGTACCGGGCCAAAGTAAAGGGCAAAAGCGTCCCCGAAATTCAGGGAAAGGGCAAGGCAGACGCCCGTGACGGCAAGGCCGTGAATATCCGGGCCGCGCTTGCTCTGAAGAAAAAGAGCGGAAAAGCGGCGCGCGAATTCGATAATCTGGACATGGATAAATTGAAGAATATGCTTGAGGAAACCCGTAAGGAACTTTTTACTCTGCGTTTCAGGCACGCTACCCGCCAGCTTGGGAGCACGGCATCCAT
The DNA here is from genome assembly GCA_031279825.1 of Desulfovibrio sp. Taxonomy (GTDB): domain Bacteria; phylum Desulfobacterota; class Desulfovibrionia; order Desulfovibrionales; family Desulfovibrionaceae; genus Frigididesulfovibrio. The sequence continues at coordinate 52,251 of JAITHT010000046.1, forward strand.
TCCTGCGGCAAAACGCCGTATCGCGCGTATCCTTACTTTGATTAGGCAGAAGGAAGTGGGGGTATAACATGTCTGCAAGTCTTGAACACAGAAAGGGCAGATCGTTGGTGGGGATGGTTGTCAGCAATAAGAACGACAAGACTATTGTTGTTCGCGTGGAGTCGTTGATAAAACATCCCCTTTTCAAAAAGTTTGTTCGCCGTCACAAGAAGTTCACGGCGCATGATCCCAATAACGAATGCGGCTTGGGTGATACCGTCAAGATTATTGAGTATCGTCCTTTAAGCCGTAATAAGCGTTGGCATTTGGTTTCCATACTGGAAAAAGCCGTCTAAGGAGCTGCCATGATTCAGGTAGAATCCGCGTTGGAAGTGGCGGATAATTCCGGGGCCAAACGTGTCGCCTGCATTAAGGTGCTTGGTGGTTCCAAGCGTCGATACGCATCCGTAGGTGATATCATTATGGTTTCCGTGAAAGATGCCATGCCGCACAGTAAAGTCAAAAAAGGCGACGTGATGCAGGCTGTTATCGTTCGTACGGCCAAGGAACTTCGCCGGCCTGACGGTTCGTATATAAAATTCGACACCAATGCCGCCGTATTGCTGACCAAGCAGGGTGAGCCCGTCGGGACGCGTATTTTCGGCCCGGTCGCCAGAGAACTGCGTGCCAGAAACTTTATGAAAATCGTCTCTCTTGCTCCTGAGGTACTGTAGGATCGCCGCCATGAAACAGTTTCGTATTCATAAAGATGATGTGGTGATGGTAATCGCCGGTAAGGATAAGGGCAAGATCGGCCGGGTTTTGAAAATTCTGCGTAAGCATGACAGGGTGCTTGTGGAAAAGGTCAATATAGCCGTCCGGCATATGAGGCCCAATCCGCAACTGCAACAGCCCGGCGGCAGAGTGGAAAAAGAAATGCCCGTTCATGTGTCCAATGTGGTGGTGCAGTGTCCCGTGTGCAAGCAATCCACCCGTATCGGCTATCGATATTTAGAAGAAAGCAAGGACGGCAAAACCAAACGGAAACGGGTTCGATTCTGCAAAAAATGCAACGAAATTATGGCTCAGGGTGGTAAAAAGAAATGACACGCCTTGAAAAACAATATCGCGAGAAAGTGGCTCCCGGCCTGCGGACGGAATTCGGTTATAAATCCTCCATGCAGATCCCGGGGCTTGAGAAAATCTCGCTGAATATCGGTCTCGGCGCGGCTTCGCAGAACAACAAGCTTATGGAAGAGGCTGTTTCGGAGCTTACCTCCATCGCCGGCCAGAAAGCGGTGATTACGCGGGCCAGAAAGTCCATCGCCTCCTTTAAGCTGCGTGAGGGTATGCCCATTGGTTGCCGGGTCACGTTGCGCGGTCAGAGAATGTGGGATTTTCTCGACAAATTGGTGAATTTCGCCCTGCCTCGTGTGCGCGATTTTCGCGGCATTCCTGACCGGGGCTTTGACGGACGGGGCAATTTTACCTTGGGCATCAAGGAACATACCATCTTTCCCGAGTTGGAAGCCGATAGGGTGGAGAACCCTAAGGGCATGAATATCACCATTGTTACCACAGCCCGCACCGACAAGGAAGGCAAGCAGCTGCTCGAGCAGCTCGGCATGCCTTTCAGAAAGTAAGGAGAAATTGTCTTGTCCCGCACTTCTCTTGAAATAAAGGCGAAACGCAAGCCGAAATTCAGCGCGCGCGCGTATAACCGTTGCCCCGTATGCGGCCGTGCCCGTGCGTATATGCGCAAATTCGGCCTCTGCCGCATCTGTTTCCGGAATATGTCCCTGCGAGGGGAACTGCCCGGAGTACGCAAGTCAAGCTGGTAAGATACGTGTTAAGGAGAATGATGACATGCTGACCGATCCCATTGCCGATATGCTGACGCGTATCCGCAACGCGCACTTGGCCCTGCATAAGGAAGTGAGTGTGCCGCGCTCGAAGATGAAGGAATCCATTGCCGCCATCCTCAAGCAGGAAGGATATGTTGACGACGTTGCAGTCGGAGACAAGGCTATTTCTATTACCCTGAAATATCACAAAGGCCGACCGGCTATCTCCGGACTCAAAAGAGTAAGCAAGCCAGGCCGTCGTGTGTACGTCGCATCTTCCCGAATCCCCCGGGTGCAGAACGGTCTCGGCATCTGCGTTCTCTCCACCTCCAGCGGTCTGCTTGAAGGTCAGGCCGCGTACGAGAAGAGGGTGGGGGGCGAACTTGTGTGTGAAATCTGGTAGGGTGAGGATATGTCCAGAATAGGTAAAAAACCCATAGATCTTCCCAAAGGGGTTGAGGTCAGGTTTGACGGAAGCGTCGTGAATATCAAGGGTCCAAAAGGGAGCCTGACGACTCCGCTTGCCGACTGCCTTGACTATGCGCTTGCCGGCGGCCAGGTAAGCATTACCCGCAAGGATGACAGTCCTCTGGCCAGGGCGCAGCACGGTTTGAGACGAACCCTGCTTGCCAATTGCATCGCGGGTGTGGATAAGGGATTTTCCAAAAGTCTGGAAGTCATCGGCGTGGGATACAGGGTGGCGGTTAAGGGCAATGTTGTCGAGCTTGCTCTGGGATTTTCGCATCCGATGATTGTGGAACTTCCCAAGGGAATTGAAGCCAAGGCGGAAGGTCAGAAATTGACCATCAGCGGTATTGATAAGGAGCAGGTCGGCGAGTTTGCGGCCCGTATTCGCCGGTTGCGTAAGCCTGAGCCCTATAAGGGCAAAGGAATCCGCTATGAAAATGAGCAGATTCGCCGTAAGGTCGGCAAATCCGGCGGCAAGAAATAGGCAGGTGAGATATGGTTGCTATCAATAAGGAAGTTGCGAGACAGCGCCGTAAAGTGCGCATACGCAAAAAGATTTTCGGCACGCAGGGCCGTCCCCGTTTGGTGGTGTTTCGTTCCAACCTGCATCTTTACGCTCAGATTATAGATGATGAAAGCGGCACGACGCTTGTCAGCGCATCCACTCTGGCCATGAAAGGTTCGGGTGAATTCGTGCGTTGCAGCAAAACCGGCGGCGAATTGGTGGGCAAGGAAATTGCGCGGCTTGCCAAAGAAAAGAGCATATCCCGCGTCGTGTTTGATCGTAACGGCTACATTTATCACGGCCGCATCAAAGCCGTGGCCGATGGAGCTCGTGAAGCCGGTCTTGACTTTTAATGTCAGCAGGTGAGCTCTATGGAACAAAATGAATCGGGAATGGTTGAAAAGATTGTCGCCCTTAACCGTGTTGCAAAGGTTGTGAAGGGCGGTCGGAGATTTTCTTTCTCCGCTCTGGTGGTGGTGGGCGACGGCAAAGGTTCCGTGGGTTTCGCCCTCGGTAAGGCTCAGGAAGTGCCCGAAGCCTTGCGCAAGGCGACGGAACGCGCCCGCAAAACGATGATACGGGTTCCTCTGATAGAGGGAACATTGCCGTACGAGGTGCTGGGCGTTTACGGAGCCGGCAGGGTGATGCTCAAACCTGCTTCACGCGGTACCGGTATCATTGCCGGCGGTGCCGTGCGTGCGATCATGGAGGCGGTCGGAGTTTCCGACGTGCTGGCCAAAGCCATCGGCACCAATAATCCGCACAATGTCTTGCGGGCAACGGTTGAGGGGCTTGCGTCGCTTCGTAGCGCCGAGGCCGTAAGCGATATTCGCAGCAAAAAGCTCGCCACGCCGCGTAAATAGCGCGTAATGGCGCGTATCGGCTCCGGCGGCGGAACATGTGGTACTGAAAAGCGCTATCCCGAAGTATTCAGGCGTCGGGGCAGGCAGGATGAAGTCATGATCAAGGTAAAACTCGTTCGCAGTAAAATCGGCTGTAGCCCGAAACAGCGCCAGGTGTTGGCGGCCCTCGGCCTGCGGCGCATGCAGATGGTGAAGTCGTTTGAGGACAATGCCGCGATTCGCGGCATGATCGCCAAAGTACGGCATATGGTGGAGGTAAGTGAATGATGCGGCTCCACTCCTTATATCCCTTTGTTGAAGAAAGGAAGACGCGCAAGCGCGTCGGCCGGGGCTCGGGATCAGGTCTTGGGTGTACCGCCGGCAAGGGCAACAAGGGTCAGAACGCCCGTTCGGGCGGTGGCGCCCCCGCCGGCTTTGAAGGCGGACAGATGCCCTTGCAGCGTCGTTTGCCTAAACGCGGGTTTAAAAACGCGCCTTTTAGAAATCGCTATTCCCTTGTCAGTTTGGCGGTACTCGTCAGCCATTTTGAGGGCAAGAGCGCAATATCGCTTGAGGATATTTACGGGCGGGGGCTTGCGGGTAACGGCAAGCCGGTAAAGGTGCTGGATGACGGCGCGTTGACCTTAAGCGGCCCTTTGTGGATTGAAGCGCATACATTCAGCGCATCCGCGCGCGAAAAGTTGCGTAATGCGGGCGGTGAAGCCAAAGCCCTGGAAGGATAATACATCGTGTCCGTGCAAGGCGTAAAAAATTTGGCCTACGTTCCCGATCTCTGGCGCAAGCTCGGCTGGACCTTTATGATCCTTTTGGCGTACCGGGTGGGCATACATGTGCCTATTCCGGGTGTTGACGTCAAAGCCATGGCCGACTTTTTTGCCCAGGCCGAGGGAACTCTGTTCAACGTGTTTGATATGTTTTCCGGCGGCGGACTTCGTAATGTGTCCATCTTCGCTCTTGGCGTGATGCCCTATATTTCCGCCTCCATCATCATGCAACTGTTGCAGGTGCTCAGCCCGGATCTCAAGCGCATGGCCAAGGAGGAGGGGGGCGTCGGCCGGAAAAAGGTTACTCAGTATACCCGCTATGCCACGGTGCTGATCTCTCTCGTGCAGAGCTTCGGCCTTGCGACGATGCTTGAAGGGATGCCCAGCCCGCAGGGAATTCCCATGGTGCCTGAGGCGGGCGCCCTGTTCCGTGTGGTGACCATTGTTACCATGACCGCCGGCACCATCCTGATTATGTGGCTGGGAGAGCAGATTACGGCCAGAGGTATCGGCAACGGCATTTCTCTGGTGATTTTTTCCGGGATTGTCGCCGGCATTCCCAGGGCCATCGGGCAGACGTACGCCTTTTTGGGTGACACCATACCGTATATCCTGCTCCCGATAATCGGCGTCGTCATGGTTGCGGTGGTGCTGGTCATCGTGTTCGTGGAGCGGGCGCAACGGCGTATCCCCGTGCATTACGCGAAACGTCAGCAAGGGCGCAAGATCTACGGCGGGCAGACGACGCATCTGCCGTTGCGTCTTAATACGGCCGGGGTTATTCCTCCCATTTTTGCGGGCAGTCTGCTGGTCTTTCCCGCGACGCTGGCCCAGTTTTCTCATAACGCCGTGCTTCAGTCCATGTCTCAGTGGTTTTCTCCAAGCACGATACTGTATAATGTCCTTTATGCCGCCCTGATTGTCTTTTTTTGCTATTTTTATACGGCTATTATTTTTGATCCCAAGGATATTGCCGAAAATTTAAAGAAGCAGGGAGGTTTTGTACCGGGAATCCGGCCCGGCGACAAAACCAGGGAGTACATCGGCAATGTGCTTACCCGCATTACTTTGTGGGGCGCCATATATATTACTCTTGTCTGTCTGTTGCCGCAGTTTCTCATAAGCTACTTTAAAATTCCTTTTTATTTCGGCGGCACCAGCGTGCTCATTGTTGTCGGGGTGGCCATGGATTTTATGGGCCAGGTCAATTCATATATGATTTCACGCCAGTATGAAGGGCTTATGGGTAAAGCCAAGATAGCGGGCCGGTATCAGTAATGAAGAAATTCCGGGGAGTATTTCTTAAAAATGAAAATGAAATAGCCCTGTTGCGTGAAGCTAACCGTATAGGGTCGTTGATTCGCGAGGCCATGAAGGCTGAGGTCAAACCCGGCGTGGCGACCATGCGTTTTGAAGAAATCGCCCAGGATATATGTCGGACCTATGCTGTTCGGCCGGCCTTTCAGGGGTACCACGGATTCCCTTTTGCATTGTGCTGTTCCGTCAATGAAGAGGTGGTGCACGGATTCCCCTCGCGTTCGCGGATTTTAACGGAAGGGGATATCGTCAGTTTTGACATGGGCGTGGTGTATGAAGGTTTTTATGGTGATTCCGCCTGTACGGTGGGAGTGGGGGTCGTTTCGGAAGAAGCGGCCAGACTCATGCGCGTGACCGAAGAATGTCTTTCGCGTGCTGTTGCCGCAGCAACCGTGGGTAACAGCATGAACGACATCTCCAGGGCCGTGCAGATGCATGCGGAAGCGAACGGGTACTCAATAGTGCGGCGTTTTGTCGGGCACGGTATCGGGCGCAGTCTGCACGAAAAGCCGGAAATCCCGAATTTCGTGCCGGCATTCGGTACTCCTTTGCCTCTTAAGGTCGGCATGGTGCTGGCCATTGAACCCATGCTCACCATAGGGACGCATGAAGTGGACATTTTGGAAGACAACTGGACGGCGGTGACCAGGGACAGAAAGCTGGCCGCCCATTTTGAACATAGTATTGCCGTTATGCCGCATGGTCCGGAAATTTTAAGTCTCTGAGCATCGTATTTTTATTCTTGACATAGGATGGCGATAGAGCTATCTAGCTCAGTTCGAGCCACGCACGTCAGCCGGCTTGGCGTATTGAAGCAGCATATGTGGAGCGCATTATGAAAGTACGGCCTTCGGTCAAAAGGATTTGCCCCAAGTGCAAGGTCATCCGCCGCCACGGCGTTTTGCGGGTGATTTGCGATAACCCCCGGCACAAGCAGCGCCAAGGCTAGGCGAGCAGGAGTTTCACGTGGCCAGAATCGCGGGAGTAGATTTGCCCAGAGGCAAACGCACTGATATTGCCCTTACCTATATTTACGGCATCGGTCGGGCTACGGCTTTGAAAATTCTTGATGCCACAGGTGTGGATTGGGCTCGCGGAATAGACGATCTCTCCAATGAGGAAATTAACGAGATCCGCAAGGAACTTGAGCAACACTACAAGGTTGAAGGCGACCTGCGCCGCGAAGTCGGCTCCAGCATCAAGCGCCTTATGGATATAGGATGTTACCGGGGTCTGCGCCATAGAAAGGGATTGCCGGCGCGCGGTCAACGCACCCATACCAACGCGCGTACAAGAAAAGGTCCGCGCCGCGGCGCCGCCCCCAAGAAAAAATAGGTATTGCCCGAGACGGGCGCTCCGCCGTATTCCTTTATCAATATTAACGAAAGTCATTTGAGAGTGCGACATGGCCAAAGCCAGACGAGTTGTCAAGAAAAAAGAAAAAAAGAATGTGCCGGTGGGTTTGGCCCATATTCAGGCTTCGTTCAACAATACTATTATCACCTTTACCGATACCCGCGGAAATGCCGTCAGTTGGGCAAGCTCGGGGCAGGCCGGTTTTAAAGGATCGCGCAAGTCCACCCCCTTCGCCGCGCAGGTGGCCGCCGAACAGGCGGCCCGTAAGGCTCAGGATAACGGCATGCGTACTGTGGGCATTTATGTCGTCGGTCCCGGCTCGGGGCGGGAGTCCGCCATGCGCGCCATCAACAATGCCGGTTTCAAGGTAGCGTTCATTCGAGACATCACCCCCATTCCGCACAATGGCTGCCGTCCTCCCAAGCGGCGCCGAGTGTAAGCCTTGAGGAGGAACCCCCTTGGCCAAGTATAATGAAGCCAAATGCCGCCTGTGCAGGCGTGAAGGCAGCAAGCTCATGCTCAAGGGCGATCGTTGCCACACGGACAAGTGCGCGTTTGATCGCCGCCCCTACGCGCCCGGTCAGCACGGCAGGACGCGCAAAAAAGTCTCCGACTACGCCCTGCAATTGCGCGAGAAGCAAAAAGTACGCCGTATCTACGGCGTCCTGGAAACGCAGTTTCGCAATTATTTCATTAAGGCTGATATGGCCAAGGGCATTACCGGCCATAATCTGCTCGCCAATCTGGAGCGCCGCCTTGACAGCGTGATATACCGTCTCGGATTTGCCGGTTCGCGCCAGCAGGCCCGTCAGTTTGTCCGTCACGGCCTGTTTACCCTGAACGGCCATAAGGTAACCATTCCCTCTTTGCTTGTTCGTGTGGGTGATATTGTGGAAGTTCCGGAAAAGAAGCGTAAAGTCGCCGTGCTTGCCGAAGTGCCGCAACTTATTGCCCGCAGAGGCATTCCCGGTTGGCTTGAAGTTGACGGCACGGCTTTTCGCGGCGTTGTCAAGGCCCTGCCCCAACGCGAGGACATTCAGACTCCGATTAACGAGGATCTGATTGTCGAGCTTTACTCTAAATAACGGGTAGAAGCATGATTTTTAAACAAGGCGACAGGCTTATTAATTCGCGCAATTGGTCAGAGTTGGTCAAGCCGGAGCAGGTTTCCCGTACGAGTGATGTTGAGGACAGCCTCTACGGTCGGTTCGTCTGCGAGCCTCTTGAGCGCGGGTACGGTACGACCATAGGCAACGCGTTGCGTCGTATTTTACTGTCTTCGTTGCAAGGGGCGGCCTTTGTATCGGTAAAATTTTCAGGCGTGCAGCATGAGTTTACCACCATTCCCGGCGTGCTTGAAGACGTGACCGATATTGTGCTGAATTTTAAGCAGGTCCGTCTCGCCATGGATATTGACGAACCGCAGCGTCTTGTCCTGAGGGCGGTGGAAAAAGGCGCGGTTTCGGCGGCGGCGATACAGTGCACCCAGCATGTGGCCGTACTGAATCCGGAACAGCATCTTTTTACCGTCACCGACGCCGTTGATCTGCAGATCGAACTGGAAGCCCGCATGGGTAAAGGCTATGTGCCGGCTGATATGCACGGGGTGCTTTCCGATGAAATAGGGCTCATTGCCCTGGACGCCAGTTATTCTCCTGTACGTAAGGTTTCCTATACCGTCGAGCAGGCCCGTGTCGGCCAGATGACCGACTACGACAGGCTGATTCTTGAAGTGTGGACGGACGGCTCCGTCACGCCTGAAGATGCCCTCGCGTACAGCGCAAAGATTTTAAAAGATCAGCTCACAGTATTCATCAATTTTGATGAGCGCACGTCAGGAGAGAGCCAGGGGAGCAGTTCGGGCGTGAACGATATTAATGAAAATCTCTTTAAATCCATTGACGAGCTTGAGCTTTCCGTGAGGGCGACCAACTGCCTGAAGAGCGCCAATATCGCCTTGGTGGGAGAAATCGTGCAGCGTCAGGAGAATGAAATGCTTAAAACCAAGAATTTCGGCAAAAAATCTTTGGATGAGATTCGCCGTGTTCTTGCTGAGATGCATCTCGACTTCGGCATGAGGGTGGACGGATTCGAGAAGAAATATCAGGAATGGAAGAGGAAGCAGCAACATGAGGCATAATAAATCCGGCCGGAAGCTCGGCAGAAATCCTTCCCACAGAAAGGCCCTTCTGCGTAACATGGCGAAAGCCCTGCTTATCAACAGCAGCATTACCACTACGGAAGCCAAGGCGAAAACTCTGCGCGGCGTTGTTGACCCTTTGATTTCCCTGGCGTTGAAGAATGATGTGCACGCGCGCCGTCAGGCCTATTCTCTGCTTGGGGAGCATGGGCTTGTCAGCCGTCTTTTTGATGAAATAGGTCCGCTGTACAAGCAGGGAGGCGGATATACCCGGGTGGTCAAACTAGCTGTTCCCCGGAAGGGTGACGGCGCCTCCCTCGCCGTCATAGAACTTATCCATAAGCCATTGAAAAATGAAGAAAAAACTGTCGATAAAGATTCTTCGGCCAAGGTCTCCAAATAAGCGTTATGGTGATGCTATCGTTGACAGAGTGCGTTCACTTTGAAAATGCTCTGGCAACCGGCAACGTAAGCGTCGGCTCTCGTGCACGAGGAGTAGGCGAAACGTGTTTTCGCCGAGGGCGACGAGCGCAACGTTTCAAAGTGAATCTGCTCTAAAGCGGCCCTCTCCCTCTGTTGTGAGGAGAGGGCCGCTTTATGTAATTTACACGCTTGTGGGAACCTGTTAGAGCAGAGGTGTCCGCCGGTTCGTTGCGGAGAAAAGACGGCCCATGTTGGCGCTCTTTCCATAGCTGGGGCATTTTCACTTTGAAAATGCCCGTCAACCGGCAGCGTAAGCGCCGGTTGCGTGCACGAGGAGTGGGCGAAACGAAACGGCGAGGGCAAGGTTGCAAAGTTGATCTGCTCTAATGGAGGAGTCCTTCACATGAAACTTGCCGACCGCGTGGCGCAGCTTAAGCCTTCCGCCACCCTTAGCGTCAGCGCGAAAGCCCAGGAACTGAGAGCCGCAGGGCGGGAAATATTCAGTCTTTCCGTGGGGGAAACTGATTTTCCAACGCCGGCATATATATGCAAGGCGGCTCAAGACGCCATAGACGCCGGTTTTACGCGGTACACGCCCGTACCCGGCATACCGGAGTTGCGCCTTGCCGCCGCGGGCTACTTCAACAGGCATTACGGCATTGCCGCCGAGGCTGATCATATCATCATAAGCAACGGCGGCAAGCATTGCCTGTACAATGTGTGCCAGGCGCTGCTTAATCCCGGAGATCACGTGCTGATTCCCGCGCCGTATTGGGTGAGTTATCCGCCTATGGTGGAACTCGCCGCCGCCAAGCCGGTGATCATCAGCACGGCGCCGGAAAGAAATTTCAAAGTCTCTCCGACGGATCTGGAAAAGAGCCTGACGCCGAAAACCCGTCTGCTTCTGCTCAATTCCCCTTCAAACCCCACTGGCTCCTGCTACGGCAAGGAGGAACTCGACGCCATCGCCGAATGGGCCGTTGCGCGCGGCGTAACGGTCATAGCCGACGAGATTTATGATCAACTGGTTTACGGAGATACGCCGGCCCTAAGCTTGTGCGCCTGGTGGCAAAAGCACCCGGAGAATTTCGTCATTGTCAACGGAGTGGCGAAAACCTTTGCCATGACGGGCTGGCGGGTGGGCTACACGCTTGGTCATCCGGATCTGATCCGGGCCATGTCCCGTTTGCAGGGGCAATCCACCTCCAATATTTGCTCAGTCTCGCAGAAAGCCGCAGTCGCCGCCTTGAACGGGCATATGGATACGGTGGAAGAAATGCGCGTTGCCTTTGAGCGCCGTAGCGCCTTAGCCATGGAGATTGTTTCCGCATGGCCTGATGTGCTTTGCCCGCGCCCCCGGGGCGCGTTTTATATTTTTCCGGATGTGCATCGTCACTACGGCGCGCGCTTTTCCGATTCCACCAGCCTGTGCACCCTGCTGCTGTCTGAAGTCGGGGTGGCTCTCGTCCCCGGCGCGGCTTTCGGCGATGATCGCTGCATCCGCATTTCTTACGCCGTGAGCGATGACGCCCTGATCAAGGCGCTTCACCTTGTGGAGAAGGTATTGCTGGGTTAAGATTGCAGAGTAATTGTATCGACATATTACGGAGAACATCTATGGAAATACGCAAACATGTGCTTGACTGGACCTACGCCTTCACCTGCCGCCTGCAGAGCACGTCGCCTGAAAGCTCACTTTTTGCCGGCCGCCTTGAGGCTTGCGCGCAAAGACTGCAAGGCGAGCTTCAGGCGGGTACCCTGCCGTATCTGAATATGCCTTTCCGTCAGGCTCTTGAAGCGGATTTGCCGCCGGTGCTTGAGCGTATCCGTTCTTATAAGCATATGATGCTGCTGGGTATCGGCGGATCCGCCCTTGGCGCCAGGGCCTTGCAGAAAGCGTTTTTCCCGGCTCAGGATCGTCCCGGGCACACTGGTCCTTTTTTGTGGATAGCCGACAACATTGACGCCGATACTCTTGACGCCTGGATGGGGATCCTTGATCCCAAGGAAACGGTGGTAGTGGTCATTTCCAAATCCGGCGGCACAATTGAGACCATGGCCCAATATTTTCTGGTGCGCCGCTGGCTTCAGAAATCTCTCGGCGAAGCATGGAAGGCGCACGTGGTGCTTGTCACGGATGAAAAATCCGGCGATCTGCGCCTTGAGGCCACGGCCCAGGGGCTGCTTTCCCTGCCGGTGCCGGATCATCTCGGCGGACGCTATTCCGTCTTGAGCGCCGTCGGGCTTTTGCCCGCGGCCTTTCTCGGCATGGACTGGAAGGGCCTGCTGCGCGGAGCGGCCGCCCAGGCGGCTCCTTTGCTTGAAGGGCCCCTTGCGTCTTCCTCGCTGGGCAGGCATCCGGCGTGGCGTTTGGCCGTCTGGAGCCGTGAACTTATGGAATGTGGGTACGACGAACTGATCTTTTTCTCCTATATTCCTTTGTGGAATTATTTCGGCGCCTGGTTCAGCCAGCTTTGGGCCGAAAGTCTGGGTAAGGGCGGCAAGGGATCCATGCCCGTGCCGGCGGTCGGGGTGACGGATCAGCATTCCGTGAATCAGATGTTTCTTGACGGGCCGCGCAACAAAGGATGCCTGTTCCTGACCTGCGACAGCCTGAATAAAGGGGAGCTTTTCGGCCAGGACATACCGGCGAAATGGTCATATCTTGCGGGTAAACGCTTCGGGGATCTCCTTTTGGCCGAAGGGCTGGGAACCCGTATGGCATTGACCACGAATCATGTGCCTCTGGTCAACATCTCCATGGGCAGCGCCGATGAAGAAGCGGCCGGCAGATTGATGGGGCTTTGCATGACGACCACAATTCTTACCGGCTGGCTGCTGGATATCAACCCTATCGACCAGCCTGCGGTGGAACTCGGCAAGCGTCTTGCCAACTCCCGTCTCGGCGCTTCCGGCCATCAGGAGGAACACAGCGCCCTGGAAGCTTTTCTGGCCAAGGAAGGCAAGGGCGGTGCATTGCAGGAGTTTTAGAGAGTGTTAATCTCAGGGCATGTTCACTGTGATGGTGGTTTCGCGGTGTAGAGCGAAGCGCGGCGGCGCTTCGAGTGATTAAGGCGAAAGCAACTTCAGAGCTACATTGAAGGAGCGGCAATGGCGCAAGTAGCTATTTTTATCGGCAGCATTTCGGATGAGGAAACCGTGCGGCCGTGCGCGGAGCTATTGCGGAAACTGGGAATACGCTGCAAGTTCACGGTTACCTCGGCCCACAGAACGCCGGCCCGTACCGAGGCTTTAGTGACGGAATTGGAAAAAGACGGGTGTCAGGTGTTCATTTGCGCGGCGGGTATGGCCGCCCACCTTGCCGGGGCGGTCGCCGCCCGCACGCTTAAGCCGGTAATAGGCATACCGGTGACGGCTTCTTCTCTTGGCGGTATGGACGCGCTTTTGGCGACGGTGATGATGCCGCCGGGATTTCCTGTGGCTACAGTGGCCCTTGATAAAGCCGGAGCGCGCAACGCGGCATGGCTGGCGGCGCAAATTCTGGCGCTTGCTGACGCTTCTCTGGCTGAACGTCTGGCGCAGGCGCGGGCCGAATCCTCCCGTGATGTGGAGAGCGCGGCGGCGCGTCTGGAGGCGCATGCCTGAACCGTGCCGCTATGAGGAATTCCCCGAGGTGTCGGAGCGGCGCATGAAAGAGGGGGAAAACATTGCCTGAGCGGATAGCCTATTGTGTTATGTGCGCCGCGTTGTTATGCCTCAACGCCTGTGGCGGCGGGCGCGCTCCTTCGGGTATGCCTGCCTCCTTTTTTGCTACGGAAGGGCCGGCTCTGGCCGTAGTAGGCGAATATGAGAATATGCCCCTTGAAGGCAGCATGGATCGCACCTGCATGCTGGGTATCGGTGGCATTGCCCTGCGGGGTGAAAATGCCGGGGGGAAGGAGTTTCTGTGTACGGCCGCGATGAATTCCGCCCCTACGGAAAAGGGGAGGATATACGGAGTGTTCCAGTGCACGGGGGAAAAGCGGCTGATGTTTTCCTTGCGTAATATCGGGCCGGATCAGGGTCTGGGCATCGCCAGAGATCCCGATAACAGCGGCATGATGGTGTTTTTTTACCATGTGAGCCGGGAAGAGGCTCTGCGTCGCCTGCCTGTGGTGAAAGAAGATATCGCCAATGCTCGGCGTATGAGTATGAAATGACGGATATCCGTATTGCGGCCAGAGCGGGAGATACAAAGGAAAAGGCGAGGCCTATCGCGCTAGTGTCATGTCATCATTGATATGTCGTATAACCATGAACGCCTGAATACGGCAATAGGCGGTGTACCGCCCGTTTGCAAAAGAGAACTGGCGGCATGGTTTTTACTTCTGAAACCCGCCTGAAATAGGGGGATTCCCCATGACACTAGATGTAAAAACGATAAAATCTTCATTACTGCAAAAATTTTCATTGCAATCATCATATGAAGTCATTGCTGTCCGGCTAAGCCGCCAAGTCTAACAAGCTGAGATAGCGCGAGTTATCTGTTTTTCGTCGTCGTGGATTCAGCAGTTCTTCCAAAGAAGCCGTACCGAGCAGATTGATTTGGATGAGTTGGAAAAGTTGTTGTACGGACAGCCCGAGGCGGCTGAGGAATTTCTGGTACGCGAGGAGCAGATAGACCGTCAGCGCCGTGTAAATCTGAATCATGACCG
>JAITHT010000074.1 GCA_031279825.1 Desulfovibrio sp.
CGGGGCGTGTAACCGATATCAAATGGCGGGAGCGAACCCATACCGGGATTCGCTTCTTGGGCTGGGGGGGGGTCCAAACCCCCCCCACGCTTCCGCCCCGGAAAGAAACCCCGCCCTTCAGGGCGGGGTCGGGGCTATATGGCCTTTCGACCGGGGTTTCAGAGCACAAAGGAAGTTCTGATGAAAATGTTGCGCAAACTCTCACCACACAAGGAGATTTTGGACTTGAGTCAGCATAACACGCTCTTCTCCCAGACGCTATCGTTAATTCCCAGACATGTTTTTTCAGAAACTCGAAAACAGGCATAAATGAAAGCGATATAAGGGCTTTACTTTCAAGAGGATGCATTTAGCGGCTAAACAATTTATCTGAATTTTGGATTCCGATTGACATAATCTTAATTTCAGATAAAATATGTTTTGTAAGCATATCACAAGGAACGCTGCATGATAAAAACATTCAGGGATAAAGAAGCGGAGGCTGTTTATAACGGCTATCAGCATCCGAAATTTCCCCCGGAGATAATGAGAGCGGCTAAGAGAAAATTGCAAATGCTGGATGCGGCAGCAGACCTTAGAGACTTGAAAATTCCTTTGTCAAACACTCTGGAAGCGCTGAAACGGGATAGGGAAGGGCAGTGGAGTATCAGAATCAATAAACAATGGCGTGTCTGCTTTGTTTGGGCAGACAATAACGCTTACGAAGTCGAAATAGTGGATTACCACTAGGAGGCAAAAAATGGAAAGAATAGACCTTATCCCTCCTGGCGAAATTCTTTTGACCGAGTTCATGGAACCTCACGGAATTTCACAGACTAAACTTGCTGGCGATTTGGATATACCACAAAGCAGGATTGCGGACATTATCAAAGGGCAGCGTGGTATTACTGTTGATACGGCCATGCGGCTTTCTGTTTATTTCTCTACCTCAGTCAAATTCTGGTTAAATCTGCAAAGTAACTATGACATTGAAAAGGCCGAGCGTTCCGGGGAGTTTGAAATAATTACTTCGCGTGTGCGTCTAAATGCTAATGTTGTCCATATGGAATAAAACAGGGCGCTCTTCGCGCAAATTCGGTTTCAAGGAACAGTTTACGGTGATGGCTTGCATCCAGTTGGCCGCGAGGCGTTCCATGCGCGACGGCCTGCGTTGCCTGGCCGCCACCGGGAACCGTCTTTACCATTGGGGCATGAAAAGCGTGGCCCGCTCAACACCTTCCTTATGGACGCCCAACCCGACATGCAGTATCCTTTCCATGATCTGTCCTCCTTGGTTGCGGCTCTGCGTCGGCGCTGTCTTGGCATAACCCATGCGGCAAGGATAGACGGACCTTCATTTCAGAGCGGATTAATTTTGAAACGCCGCACCCGTCGTTTACGGCGAAAAGATATTTCGCCCACTCCTCGTGCGCGCGAGTCGGCAACCACTCCACCGGTTGCGGAGCATCATTTTCACGTTGCAATGCTCCGGGCCGGTTCAATCCTCATATCCTAAAAGGGAAAGGAATACCGCCATGCCATCTCATATTCCGGAGCGGCAAACGCAGCCATGCGATGACAATGCGCACGCTTCCGAAGCCGACGCCACCGCTTCTTCTCCCGAAGAAGCGCTCGGGGAAGCGCAAGCCGTTCAACTGGCCTACGGACTGCCCCGCCTGCTGCTTACCGTCGCCACTAACCTGCTGGTATTGGGGGAAGTCTTTATCGCCATGTATTTTGCGGCAAAAAATCCCGATGAAATAACACCTGTATTTTTTAAACTTTTTTTCAGCATGTTGCTGCCCACCCTGATTTTAGCCTTCATCCTCAAACGGATTATCACTCTTAAAGGAAAACGATGAATTTCCAATCCTCCCGTTCTGACAATGCGCCGCTTGCCGAGGCTTCGGAACTGAAAGCCGGAAAAAAGCATCTCCGCTGCTCCCGTATGCTGGGCAAACTCAGCGCCTGTATTTTTTTTGTCGTCGCTCTGGCAGTGATTGACGGACTGCAAACGCTTATGCGCCAGGAGTTCAACGCCATTGCCCTTGTTCCCGGCGAAACGGCGACCATAAGCGGCTTAATGCCGCAAAAGGCCGCCCACCTTGCCGACATGGTTGTGGAAATGGAAGGCCTGCCTGGTCTGACCTTCCGTCCTGTAGCCTCTTTTAAAGGTTTCTGGATGGGCGGTGACATGTGGAGAGGGGAACTGACGGCAGGCGACAACGCCCTGCCCGGCAAAGGAACTTTGATCGTCGTGGATATGGTGCCCATGAAAAAAGTAGGGCAGACCGCCGTACGCGACGAGAACGGCGGCAGCGACAAGCCAGCCGCAACGAACAGCCGCTCTGAAACTATCATGGCGCAGAATCCCGCCTTGATGTATACCGTGACCGTCTGGCTCTCAGCGGATGAACGCGATGCGGCGGAGCTTTCTTTTCTTCGCCGTTTCACGGGGCAGGCCCCTTTTGCCGTGGCCGCCGCCGCCGCCGCCGCGGCTCTCATGGCCGGCATCGGCAATTTCGTCTTTTTTGCCAAAGCGGAGGCCCTTCTCTCCCGACAGGGGATATATGTCATTCATGGCGTGAAACAACAGGAAGACGGCCTGCATGCATCTTTTGCCCATGCCGGCGCAAACGATTTTTTCCTGGGGGACGTCGCGTTGTTATATGACGCGCATTGGCGGGAACAAGGGCAAGGAGTCATCGCGGATAAAAACCACGTCAAAGGCTTTGCCCGCTTCGCGCCGGGCTGCTCCCTCCGCTACGGCTGGCTGGTGGCGCTTGATGAGAAGAAAGAAAATGCACGAACAGGCGCGTAGGAGACGCTCCCGATGACGCAAGCCTTTGCCGGGGATTTCCCCGGCAAAGGCTTGCGTCATACTTATCGAAATCGCGCTATAATGTCTCGGCGTAAAGCTCTATGACGTGTTTCACCGGAATATGATCGTTGTTATGGGAAAGCATGTCCATAATCTGCATCATACACGCCGGACACCCCGTGGCAACGGCATCCGGCCGCACGGAAACGATATTGTCCCTTTTGCGCTGCCCGATCTGGCTGGAAAGATCATAATGAAAAAGGCTGAAACTGCCGCCGCAGCCACAGCAACGATCCGCCTCAGGCATTTCCACAAGCTGCCATCCCGGCAGGCCGTTCAAAAGAACGCGAGGCTGCTCGCTGACGCCGAGGGACTTCTTCAAATGACAGGCGTCATGATAGGTGATCCGCTTACCTTCCCGGCTCGACGCGGGCAAAGGCACCTTCAGCACATCCACAAGAAACGCGCTGACGTCTATGGTTTTTTTCTGAAGCAGCCCAATCTTTTCGCGAATTTTTTCTGAATGACCCTCCAGCAGCTTCGGCCAGATTTCCTTAATGGTGGCCGCGCAGGTAGCACATGGCGTAATCAGGTAATCAAAGGAACCTGCGCAAAAAAGCTCCACATTGCGCCGCACCAGCGCGTCGTAGGTTTTTCTGTCGCCCGAGGCAAGGGCCGGGATGCCACAGCACCCTTGATCCGGAGGCATGTACACCCCTACTTCGTGCTTTTGCATCACCGTAAGCATAGCCGCAGGAACATTGGGAAAAAGTTTATCGGAGACGCAACCGGGAAAAAAGGCTATACGCAGACCGCTTGCTCCGGCGGGAGTATCCAGGGAAGACAGCTGCGCATGAAACGGTTCTTTGGCCAGCGCGGGAAAATGCCGATCGCCTACGACAGGCCTCAACAACGACGAACAGGAGGTACCTAGCGTCGTGTTGGCGTCCTTAAGAAACAATCCTTGAAACTTACCGGAAATCTCCAAAAATATATTGAACAGACCCGGCCTGACCAAAAGTCCCCGGAAGATGATTTTTTTCACCGGGCTTAAGCCCATGTATCCGGTAACTATGCCGCGAGCACGCAGAAAAATATCCAGACTGTTAACGCCCGATGGACAATTTTTTTGACAGGAGCCGCACAGGAGGCAACGGTTGAGTTTGGCATTCACGCCTTCAGCATCGGCTATCATGCTGTTTGCCAGATTCTCTAAAAGCGCTATCTTGCCTCTGGCGACGTCAGCCTCCCGCATAGTGGCACCGTAAATCGGACAGACTGATTGACATATACCGCAACGCATACACGACACCAGCATATCATCCAGTTCATGCAGCATGGAGGCAAGCTGACGTACATTCCGCAAGCTGTTTGTTTGTTCTGACATGACGACCTCTACAGTACTTTCTTGCCGGCATTGAACAAATATTTGGGGTCAAGGGCACGACGCAGGTTTTTAGAAAATTCAATGGTAGCTCTGTTGGTTTCCTTCTCCATCCATTTTGCCTTGGCCATGCCTATGCCGTGTTCACCGGATAAGGTACCCTGAAGCTTCAGGGCCACATCGAAAATTTCGTCCACAGCGGCTTCAACGCGGTGAAATTCTTCCTTATTTCGACGATCGCAAAGAATGGTGGGGTGCAGATTGCCGTCACCGGCATGACCGAAGGTGCCTATATCCAGAGCGTATTTTTTGGCTATCTCATTTACCGCCGCAACCATGGCCGGAATTTTGGATCGCGGCACCGTGGCGTCCTCAAGCACTGTCGTCGGTTTGGCCCTGGCCAGCGCCGGCAGGGCATTGCGCCTGGCTTCCCACAATGTATTTTTTTCTTCGGCGTTCCGGGCTATACGCACATCGGTGGCGCCACATTTTTTGCATATCTCAATCACGTTAACCGTGTCTTCCTCCACCATCTGCGCATGACCGCCATCCACCTCTATCAGCAAAATAGCCGCCGCCTCCAGGGGCATGCCGGCCTTGGTGTAAGCCTCCACATGCTTGATACAGTTTTGATCCAGTATCTCCAGGGTACAGGGCACAATGTGGGCGGCAATGATCCCCGCCACGGTCTCCGAAGCCTTGTTAATATCGGCATAGACGGCCATCATGGCTTTTGAGGCTTTGGGCGGAGGCACAAGCTTGAAGATGATGTTGGAAAATATGCCGAGCGTGCCTTCGGAACAAGACATCAGCCCCGCCATATTGTAGCCGGTGACACACTTGACCGTACGCGAACCTGTCTTCACCAGTTCGCCCCGGTAATCAAAGATCTCCATACCCATAACGTAGTCTTTGGTCACGCCGTATTTAAGACCGCGCAAGCCGCCGGCATTCATGGCGACATTGCCTCCCAGCGTGGAGACGGCCTGCGACCCCGGATCGGGCGGATAAAACAAGCCGTGTCCCGCCACAACAGCGGCAAATTGCGCGGTAATCACACCGGGCTCAACCACGGCATACAGATCTTCCTTATTAATTTCGAGAATCCGGTTCAGTTTATTCGTCAGAATAACCAGTCCATCGCCTTGTTCCGGGATGACTCCGCCGGAAAGGTTCGTGCCCGAACCGCGTATCGTAATGGGCAAATCATTGTCATAGGCGAGTTTTACGGTCTTGCCCAATTCTTCCTGAGCAGGGGGACTGACCACCAGGGCCGGCACCACAGGAGTGAGAACCGCCGCGTCATAAGAATAGGACATACGGTCGACTTCTTCCGTCAAAACATTCTCTTTGCCGCAAATAACACTGAATTCTTTAATAAGTGCGGAACTGATTGCCATATGCCGAGCCTCCCTTATCATTGCCGGGGCATTCCGGACAACTTAAGGATACTATACACGAACAGGGGAAATCCGCCTACACTAAAATACAAATATCGATCCGCCAGAGGCGGAGAATAGGGGGGCAAGATAAGCTTAGCGTGGATGAACTCTGCGAGGCCGCGATCGTCGTTTACGGAGAAAACGGGTTTCGCCTACTTCCCGTGTGTTTGGGCTGCCGGTTGTGAGTGCTTACTTGCAAAAGTAAACACTCGAAAAACCCTGGAGGTTTTGCGCCGCCGAAGGCGGCGTAAGTCAGATGAAAACCATGTTTTTCAGCCGACGATCCTGCAAAAATATCCGCAAAAATATACTTGTAATTTTTGCAATTAGACACTAGAGCTTTTTTCAAAGTGAAAATGCTCTAAAAACTAGAGTTTTTTGATTTCCTTCCGCCCGAGGTATGCCTCGAGCGGAAGGAAGAAAAGGCAAACCGACTGATAATGCTCAGAATTTGCCGAAGCCCATACTCAGAAGGATAAGGGCGACAGTACCGACGGCCAGTCCGTAAAGAATAAAGGGGATGACCGTCTTTTTCAGAATTTCGCCCTCGCGGTCAACAAGACCCACAACCGTGCAGGCGGCAATAATATTATGAATACACACCATGTTACCCATGGCGCCGCCGGCGGACTGGCATCCCAGAATGACGACCTTAGGCAAATTGAGCTGACCGGCCATATCCCACTGGAACTGGCCGAAAAGCATGTTGGATACCGTATGGGAGCCGGTAATAAAGGCGCCGAGACCGCCTATGTAGGATGCGAACATGGGCCAGATGGAGCCGAGCATGCCTGCGGTAGCCGTGGCCAACGCCAGGGGCATGGAAGGCATCTTCTGGGCTGTTCCGGCGGCTATCGCGCTGACTATGGCCGGATCCGGATTTGCGCCCGAACCCCGGAAAATAGCCACCAAGGCCACGGAGAAAAGCAACGCGATGGTTGCGGCCTTCATCTTGACGGCCGTCTCGAGCCACGCCTTGGCCGCCTTGTCGAGCGACATGCCGTGCAGGGGGATGACCAGCAGGGAAACAAGCATGAAGGGCAGGATGCCGGGAATATACAGGAGCTTCAAACCTTCATTGACTCCCTTGAAGCCGAGGATGTCAACGAACCTGATTTCCCCGTAAGCGTTCAGCCATGCCTTGAAGGGCAGGAAGTTGTTCCGGGTGCTCATCAGTATGATGCCTATGATAATATAGGGCAACCAAGCCATGAACTGGCTCATGCGCGGCTTATATTCGGCCTTGTGGTCAAAGGCCAGGGCGCCGGTCCAGGTGCTCTCCCACTTGTGCGGATCGCCGAAGGTCCACACGTCCTTGGGCACGCAGAAACCCTTCTTGGCACCGGCAATGATAATGCCGAGGCCCACCAGGCCGCCGATCATGGAGGGCAACTCGGGCCCGAAGAACCACGCCATCAGGAAAAACGGGATGATGAAGGCGGTGGCCGCAAAGAAGCAGAACTTCCAGGCGGCGAAACCATCGGCCCAGGAGCGGTTGGGGCCGAACAGACGGGTGATGAAGCCGAGGGCGAAAACGGGCAGGATGTAAATCATCGGCGCGTGCATGAGAGTAATGGTTTCACCGATGTGTTTTATGCCCGAGTATTCGTCGGGGAAGACTCCCGCGGCAATTACCGTCGCCAGGGAAGTTTTGATGGCCGTGCCCATGCCCACGAGCAGGGTGACGCCCACCGCGCCGAAGGCGACGGAAAAGGAGTTGAAGATAAGGGCAAGCACCGCCGCCGCCAGAGGAGGATAGCCCAGGGCGAGCAGAAAGGGAGCGGCCAGAGCGGCGGGCGTGCCGAAACCGGCGGAGCCTTCGATAAAGGCGCCGAACATATAGCCGATAATAATGCCCTGCACCCGCATGTCTTTGCTGACGCCCTGCATGCCGTACTGGATGGTTTCCATACCGCCGGACGCCTGCAGGGTATGCAGAAGAAGAAGGGCGCCGAACACGATGATCAGTACACCCACGGCATTGATGGCTCCTTGAATACTAAGAGCCGCGATGTAATCAACAGGAAGCTTCCATACAAAAAAGGCGGAGAGGGCGCAGGCGGCCCAGGCAATGGGCATGGCTTTCATGGCGCCCATACGCAGGCCGACCATGAGCACAAGAGCGATAAGAATAGGCACGAGGGCAACAAGAGCAAGAAGTCCAATTGACATAAGCAACCTCTCTCAGGCCGATACGGCCATTTAGTTGTCCGAAAGCGGGACATACGCTCCGAATTTTTCCCAGAGCGGCTCTCTCCGCACAGCCGCCCGCAGGGGCGCACACCACAAAAAGACAGCATTTTCAGCCGCGAGCCGCTCACAACGCCACTCATCTTACGCGCTTCCGGCAAGTAGCCGGAAACCCGACAGCTTTTCATAAAAGCGGCTTCGCCACAACACATATTGCGGTGCTCACGCTTCTTCTTTGGCCTACAAAGAATCGGCGCGCGCGTTCAAAAGATTGTCCGGCTATCTGGAGATACGCCACCATAACACCCTGTCTTCACACCACCTCCTTTCACATCAGGCTGACAGGAAATACCGCTTTGCCGTAATCGCCGGGCGATATTTCCAGTCCGCCGCTCCCCGTTTGTCAGAGTTACCATTATAAAGGCTTCCATGCGGACGAAGGCAGATATACAATGGGCGCCCCTCTTGCCGGGGTAATGATACGAGGGACGCCCTCATTGTCCCGAATGAACTCTTTACTCTATTTACTCCTCTTTAGCGCCCTTGGCCAGTTGCGCCTTGGCCTGGGCTTTAGCTTCCTCAACGCCGATGAACGGCAGATCCGCAAGTTGCTTGAAATACGCATAACGCTCATAGCAGGCCTTTTCAAGCAGAACGCGCAGACGTTTGGATTCTTCCGGATGATCCTTTTCCAGTTGCGCGTAACGGTTTTCTCCGGACAGGAATTCCTGAAGGGAGCCGTCAGGCGCCTTGGATTCAAGAATCAGGGGGTTTTTACCCTGCGACGCCAGGTCGGGATTATAGCGGTACAAGGGCCAATAGCCGGAATCCACCGCCATCTTGGCTTCTTCCATGCTCTTGCCCATACCTTTGCGAATACCCTGGTTGATGCAGGGCGCGTACGCGATAACCAGCGAAGGCCCTTTATAGGCTTCGGCTTCCAGCAGGGCCTTAAGCGTCTGGTTCTTGTTGGCGCCCATGCAAATGGAGGCGACATACACGTAGCCGTAGCTCATGCCCATGAGGCCGAGATCCTTTTTACGGATCTTTTTGCCGGAGGCGGCGAATCTGGCGATGGAGCCGAGTTGGGTGGCCTTGGAAGCCTGGCCGCCCGTATTGGAATACACTTCCGTATCCATGACGAAAAGGTTCATATCGTCACCGGAAGCGATAACGTGATCCAATCCGCCGTAGCCGATGTCGTAGGCCCAACCGTCGCCGCCGAAGGCCCATACGGATTTTTTGGTGAACATGTCGCCCATATGGACGATTTCAGCCAGCACCGGATTCTTCTCGACGGCGTCCATATCCAGCAGGGCCTTGGCCTCATCTCCGTATTTTCTGGACAATCCGGCATTATCGGTATTATCGGCCCAGTTCGTCAAAGCCGTCTTCAAAGCCGGAGGCAACGTGCCCTGTAGCGCCTCCTTGACCAGATCAAGGAGCTTGTCCCGGCGCTGGTTGTAAGCCAGATTGATGCCGTAACCGAACTCTGCCGCATCCTCAAACAGGGAATTGCCCCAGGTCGGACCAAATCCGTCCTTGTTGGTGCAATACGGCACGCTGGGAGACGAAGCCCCCCAGATGGACGAACAACCCGTGGCGTTGGCAATGGCCATACGCTCGCCGAAAAGCTGCGTGATCAGCTTGGCGTAGGGAGTTTCGCCGCAACCGGCGCAAGCGCCCGAGAACTCCAGCAACGGCTGCTGGAACTGCGAACCGATAAGTGTTTCACGGCTCATGAGCGTATCTTTGACGCCGACATGCTTCTCGGCAAAGGCGAGGTTGGCCACCTGATCCGCCAACTCCTTTTCAAGGGGATGCATTTCCAGCGCCTTGGTCTTGGCCGGACATGTCTCAAAACAGGAACCGCAACCCTGGCAGTCCTGCGCGTAAACCTGCATACGGTACTTGAGCCCGGACAGGGCCTTGCTCTTGCCGTCAATAGTGGAATACGACGCCGGAGCGTCCTTCAATTCCTCAACGGTCGCGACAAAGGGACGGATGGCCGCATGGGGGCAGACATACGAGCACTGGTTGCACTGGATGCAGTTGTCGGGAATCCAGCGCGGCACCAGAAGGGCCACGCCGCGTTTTTCATAGGCGGTGCTGCCGAGAGGCACCACGCCGTTGGGGGTGAAGGTGGATACGGGCAGATTGTCCCCTTGCTGGGCCATAATCGGACGCAGGATGTCGGTAATGTACGCGGGTTCGCCGCAGCAACAGGAGCAGGCATCCTTGGCGTCGGTCGCGTCAGCCCAGGAAGGCGGATATTTGACTTCCTTGAGTTCGGCTATGGCGCGATCGACGGCGGCAATGTTCATGTTGACGATTTTATCGCCCTTGTTGCCGTAAGTGTATTTGATGGAGTCCTTAAGCAGGGCCACCGCCTGTTCAAAGGGAAGGACATTGGCCAATTTGAAGAAGGCCGTCTGCATGATCATATTGATGCGCCCGCCAAGGCCCACTTCAGAAGCGACCTTGACCGCATCTATATTATAAAATTTCAGTTTTTTCCCGGCGATGGACCGGCGCACGGACGCCGGCAGTGCTTTTTCCATATCCGCTTCGGACCAATGGGAGTTCAGCACGAACACCCCGCCGCTCTTAATCCCTTCCAGCATATCGAACTCATGCACGTAGGACGACTTGTGGCAGGCCACATAGTCAGCCTGGTTCACGAAATAGGTGGAGGTGATGGGAGCGGGGCCGAAACGCAGATGGGACACGGTGTAGCCGCCGGACTTCTTGGAGTCGTAGGCGAAGTAGGCCTGGGCGTACAAGTCGGTGTTGTCGCCGATAATCTTGATGGCCTGTTTGTTCGCGCCCACCGTACCGTCGGCGCCAAGGCCGAAGAATTTGCACTGCACGGTGCCGGTCGGCACGGTGTTGATATCTTCTTCAACGGGCAGGGAGGTAAAGGTGACGTCATCCTCAATGCCCACGGTGAAATGGTTCTTCGGCGTATTGGCCCGCAGGTTGTCGAATACGGCTTTGCCCATGGCCGGCGAAAAATCCTTGGAACCAAGGCCGTAGCGGCCGCCCACAACCGTAGGCATCTGCCCCTGCTCGAAAAAGGCCGTGCACACGTCGGTGTACAGGGGCTCGCCCAAGGCGCCAGGCTCTTTGGTGCGGTCGAGCACGGCGATGCTCGTGGCGGTGGAAGGCAAAGCCCGGAGCAAATGCTCCGTTGAAAAAGGACGGTACAGACGCACCTTGATCAAACCGACTTTCTCTCCCTTACCCATAAGATAGTGAACGACCTCCTGAAGCGCCTCGCAGCCCGATCCCATGGCGATAACCACTCGCTCGGCTTCGGGATGGCCCACATAATCAAAAAGTTTATAGTGGCGTCCTGTATAGTCCCCCACTTTTTTCATCTGCTGCAAAACGATTTCAGGCACAACCTGATAGTACGGGTTGGCCGCTTCCCGGTTTTGGAAATAGATATCCGGATTCTGCGCCGTGCCGCGCAGTTCCGGATGCTCGGGGTGCATGCTGCCCGCCCGGAATTCGTCTATTTTCGCCCAGTTAACCAAGGTCTTGATCTCTTCATAGTCAAGCACTTCTATTTTCTGCACTTCATGGGAAGTTCGGAAGCCGTCAAAAAAATGGCAAAAGGGCACGCTGGACTCAATGGCGGCAAGGTGGGCCACCAGGGCCATGTCGTGGGATTCCTGCACGGAACTGCCGCAAAGAAAAGCAAAGCCCGTCTGGCGGGCGGCCATAACGTCCTGATGATCGCCGAAAATGGAAAGAGCGTGGGCCGCAAGCGCCCGAGCCGAAACGTGAAACACGCCGGGGAGAAGCTCTCCGGATATTTTGTACATATTGGGAATCATAAGTAAAAGGCCTTGGGAAGCCGTAAAGGTAGTCGTCAGAACGCCCCCGGCCAAAGCGCCGTGCACGGCTCCGGCGGCGCCGGCTTCCGACTGAAGCTCGCGCACCTGCACGGTCTGTCCGAAAATATTTTTTCTCCCTTGGGCGGCCCACTCTTCCGCTTCTTCAGCCATATTGGAGGAAGGAGTGATGGGAAAAATAGTAGCGGCCTCGCTCAAGGCGTATGCAATGTATGCGGCGGCTGTGTTACCGTCCATCGTTTTCATTTTTTTTGCCATAAGGGGTCTCCTTAAAAAAACAAAGTTAGTAAAAAAAACAGCCGCCGAAGGGGAGAAATCCGGTTCGGCTAGACTCTTTTGGGATGACCATACGCTAAATAATTTTAATTTGCACCATCTTAATAGTCCTGTTCAAATTTTTTTTCGATCACGCCATGCACGCCTGAAAAAACAGCATAAGGAGACGCCGCGCACAAAATCCGCGCCCCGGCGGCATATCAGAACTTTGAAAATGCTCTGGCAACCGACAGCGTAAGCGCTGACTCTCGTGCGCGAGGAGCAGGCGAAACGTGTTTTCGCCGAGGGCGCTAGTGCATAATTGCAAAAATTCAAAGTATATTTTTTACGGATATTTTTGCAGGAGCGTCGGCTTAAAAACATGATTTTAAGCTGACTTACGCCGCCTTCGGCGGCGTAAAACCCTCCAGGGTTTTGTAGTGTTTATTTTTGCAAGGAAACACTAGCGCAACGTTTCAAAGTTAACCTGCTCCAGGTGTTTAGTCCCATTTGAGTAATGATATATGCTATTAACTGCCGCTCTAAAATTCACTCGCTTTTATTCCGCCAAGCATATATAGCCATCCCATAATTTTTGAAACGTCGCACTCGTCGCCTCGGCGAAAACATGTTTCGCCTGTTCCTCACGCACGAGAGCCGACGTTTACGCTGTCGGTTGCCAGAGCATTTTCAAAGTGAAAATGCTTTTAGGGTTACTATGCTTTCAGGAAATATATCGTAATGAACGTCTGCATACCCCGTGTCGCCGCCATCCATGATCTGGCGGGTTTCGGCCGCACCTCGCTCATGGTGGTGATTCCTGTCTTCTCTACATTGGGCATACAGGTCTGCCCTCTGCCCACGGCCGTGCTTTCCACCGGCACCAGCGGTTTTGCCGACTTCCGTTTTGCCGATCTGACGGAACATATGGCCTCTTTTCTTGAACACTGGAAAGAACTGGGGCTGCGCTTTGACGCCATTTACAGCGGCTTTCTCGGCTCTTCCCGGCAAGTGGAAATCGTGGCCGACTGCATTGAGCACTGCCGAAAACCCGGTGCGCTCGTCGTCGTGGACCCGGTGCTTGGCGATAACGGCCAGTTGGAACCCACAATGAATATGGATATGGTGGAACGCATGCGCTGGCTGACGCAAAAAGCCACATGCATCACCCCTAACCTGACGGAAGCGGCCTTGCTGCTTGATGAACCCTATCCCTTTCAGGCCGAAAGCCGGGGTATGGAGGATTCCAAACTGCGGGACTGGCTCTACAGGCTTACGGACAACGGTCCGGAGACGGCGGTTATCACCAGCGTGCCCGCGGGCAACAAGCGGCGTAGCGCCGTGGTGGCGTATCAGCGCAAATGCAGACGATTTTGGCGGGTGGATTGCGATTATATTCCGGCGGATTTTCCCGGCACCGGAGATACCTTTACCAGTGTGCTCACAGGCAGCGTGCTGCAGGGAGACAGTCTGCCCCTGGCCATGGACAGAGCCGTGCAATTTGTCTCCCTGTGCATCCGCGCCGCATTCGGCCAT
The DNA here is from genome assembly GCA_031279825.1 of Desulfovibrio sp. Taxonomy (GTDB): domain Bacteria; phylum Desulfobacterota; class Desulfovibrionia; order Desulfovibrionales; family Desulfovibrionaceae; genus Frigididesulfovibrio. The sequence goes on from JAITHT010000074.1 coordinate 13,468, forward strand.
TGCGCGCCTTGCCGCGAAGGGAGCTTTCTCGAGCGAACCCTCGGCTCCCTCAGCGCGCCGGTTACCAACTCCAGTTACGCCCTCTGGGAAGAGGTGCATGATGAATGAACAGACACCCGCAGGGAAAAACAGCGGCCCCGCGGATTTCGTTTTCTCTCCCGATCATGAGCCCCGCAATTCTCCAGGCGTCCGCCCCTCCCTCTCACAATCCGGGGACAAAAAGCTCCTGCCTGTCGGCATCTTCGATTCGGGCGTGGGCGGGTTGACGGTTCTGGCGGAGCTGCTCAAGCGCCTGCCCTATGAGTATTATTACTACCTGGGAGATACCGCGCGTTTGCCTTACGGCACCAAAAGCAACGGCACCATCGTGCGTTATTCCCTCCAGGTGGCGGAAAAGCTGGTGGAACGCAATATCAAACTCCTGGTGGTGGCATGCAACACGGCCACAGCCGCCGCCCTGCCTCACCTGCGAAAGGCATATCCCCACCTGCCTGTGCTGGGTGTGGTGGAACCGGGCGCGCGGGCCGCCTGCAAGATCTCCCGCAACGGCAGCATCGTCGTCCTCGGTACCGAATCCACTATCCGGGGACAAGCTTACACCAAAGCGATTCATGCTTTGCGGCCCGACGCCAGAGTCACCGGCATAGCCTGCACCTTGTTTGTCTCCCTGGCTGAGGAGGGCTGGATAACCGGTCATGTGGCCGAAGCCATTACGGCCCGCTATCTTGCCCCTATTCTGGAACACAGAACGGCCGGGCTGCAGGATGCGAAGGAGAACGTTCCCGGCGGCCGCGCGCGTCAGGCTGCTCCGCCGGACTGCCTGGTGCTCGGCTGTACGCATTTTCCTCCTCTGGTTCCCGTCATCCAATCCGTTGTCGGCGATACGGTGACCCTCGTGGATTCCGCGGCCACAACCGCCGAAGCGGTGGAGGAACGTCTGCGGGAACTTAATCTCCTGCACCCCGACCAAGCGCCGGACGGCGCAAAGGGCGCGGATCGGGCCACGGAGGATTGTCCCGTGGACGGCCCACACGACCGCGATGATTCGGGCATCCTCTCCCGTCTGCATCTGCTCACCACCGACGCGCCGGAACGTTTTGCCCGTGTAGGGAGTCTCTTTCTGGGTATGCCCCTTACATCCGCCTCCCTGGAGTTGGTGGCGCTGTAGCCGGAAAAGCAACCGCCCTTTCCACCCGCAACGATTGGGAAGCCTGAAATATTTGCCATGCCCTTACCGTACGAGACAGACAGGCGCATCTTCCCCTGAAAAGAACATTTTTTGCATATTCTCGTTATGGATATTTTCACTTTCGACATGGCGGGCCTCGCCGGTTTTTTGCTGACCCTCGTGCGCGTCAGTTGCATCGTGTTTCTGATGCCTTTTTACGGCGGCGAATATATTCCTATTCAGGTAAAGGCGGCCTTCTGTCTGATACTGACCATGGCCATCTGGCCGCATCTTGCCTTGCCCGGCAGTGCCCTGCCCGCCCATCCCATAGGCATTGCGCTGCTGCTGCTGGGGGAACTCATTCTGGGGCTGCTGCTCGGCTTGTGCGTCTATTTCATTTTCACGGGAATCCAGACCGGCGGCGAAATCATGGGATTCCAGATGGGTTTCACCATGATGACCCTGGCCGATCCCATGTCCGGCACGCAAGTCAGCGTTACCTCACATCTCTTATATATGGTCACTTTTCTGATCTTTCTTTCGCTGGACGGGCATTTGCATCTGTTACGCGCTCTGGCGGACTCCTTTGTTCTTATCCCCCCCGGCGGTCTGCGCGTCGCCGACTCGCTTGCCGAAAACGTCCTGGAACTGTCCGCCGGCATGTTTATTCTTGCCGTCAAGGTAGCGGCCCCGGTTATCGCCTCGCTCTTCATGGCGGAGCTGACGCTTGCCCTCATGGGTCGGGCCGCTCCGCAAATGAATCTGCTGACCATGGGCTTTCCCATCAAAATCGCTGTGGGCTTTTTCTTTATCGGCGTGTTATTTTCCACCCTTGCCTTGCGTATGGAAGATATCATTATCGGACTTAAACCCATGTTTGACCATGTCATGATGATGGCGCGCTGACGCAATCCGCCGCTGCGGCCAGACGGATACGATAGAATGGCGAGAGATCCGAGCAGAACAGAACAGGCGACACCTAAGCGCATCCGGGATGCGCGCGAAAAAGGCAATGTCGCAAAATCCCAGGAAGTGACCAAAGCGGTTTCCATTCTGGCCGGACTGCTCGCGCTTTTTGTCTGTATGGGACTTTTATTCGACGAAATGACGCGCCTGTTTCGATATTTTCTCAGTATCGGCGCCACCGCCGCCATTAGTGATGCCGGCATGGCGCAGATGGGCATGTGGATTTCTCTTTCTCTGGCCAAAATGCTTCTGCCTGTCCTGCTGATTATTACTGCGGCCGCCTTTATCTCCCTGCGCGCGCAGGTGGGTAAACTATGGACCACTAAAGTCTTCGAATTTAAACTGGAAAAATTCAATCCCATCAACGGCTTGAAACGCATGTTCTTTTCCCTTCAGACCTTTATCCGCCTTGGGAAAAGCCTGCTGCAGGCATTGTTCATCGGTCTGGCCCCGCTTCTGGTGATCAAAAAGGAAATGCCCAATTTCGCCGATCTGTACTATATGGATGCCTTCGGCGTGGCCGTCTATATTCTTTCCATCAGCAGCAAGATGGTCATCTATGCCCTTGTTCCCATGATCGCCATTGCCGCGGCGGACTGGTGGTATACACGATGGGATTATCAGGAAAACCTCAAAATGACTAAAGACGAGGTTAAGGACGAGCACAGGCAGCAAGAGGGCGACCCGCAGATGAAGCGGCATATACGCCAGAAAATGATGCGAATGTCCGCCAGGCGTATGATGCAGCAGATCCCTAAAGCCGACGTGGTCATTACCAACCCCACGCATATTGCCGTCGCTCTGCGCTATAATGCCATGGAGGCGCCGGCGCCGGTGGTGGTGGCCATGGGAGTTGACCGGGTGGCTGAAAAAATCAGGGAAATTGCCAGGGAGCACCACATCCCCATTCGCGAAAATAAAGCTCTGGCACGCGCTTTGTATAAGCAGACGGAAGTTGGCGATACCATACCGGCGGAACTCTTCCAGGCAGTGGCGATTATCCTCGCCCAAATCTGGAAAACAAAGCCTCCCAGGCAAAACCCTGTTTCGTAAAAGCGCGTCGACACTGTCGTTGTATTGACGGCAGAGAGACAAAAGGTGTCAGGATTATGGCAACAAACGTGTCCCTTCCCAATATCAACTACGCGCGATTCGCTCGCCAGGGCGACATCATGCTAGCCGGCGGCGTTGTCGCTATCCTGTTGATTATGCTGGTGCCGCTGCCCACCATCATCCTCGACTTTATGCTCTGTATTTCCATCTCCCTGTCTTTGGTCATTCTGGTTACCTCCATGTTTATGCTCTCTCCCCTGGAATTTTCCATTTTTCCCTCCCTGATGCTGGTGGCCACTTTGCTCAGGCTGGGCCTTAACGTAGCCTCCACCCGGCTCATTCTGCTTAATGGAGACAAAGGCACGGATGCGGCAGGAAGCGTCATCCAGGCTTTCGGCGAATTCGTCGTCGGCGGCAGCTATATCATAGGCGCCGTTATCTTTATGATTTTGTTCATCTTAAACAAAATGGTCATCACCACGGGCACCACGCGCATCGCCGAAGTAGCCGCGCGTTTTACCCTGGATGCCATGCCGGGCAAGCAAATGGCCATTGAGGCGGATCTTAACTCAGGCCTCATCAATGAAGAAGAAGCCACTCAAAGACGCAACACCATCCGTAAAGAAGCGGACTTTTACGGCGCCATGGACGGCGCCGGCAAATTCGTCCAGGGAGACGTAAACGCGGGCATGGTCATCACTCTGATCAACATCATCGGAGGAGTGCTTCTCGGTGTGCTGCAAAAAGACATGAGTTGGGCAGAGGCGCTGCGCGCGTACACCCTGCTCACCGTCGGCGACGGCCTGGTCGCCACCATTCCTTCCATCGTCACCTCCACGGCCGCGGGTATCATCGTTTCCCGCGCGGCCGCAGAGGCCAAGATGGGCGAAGAATTCATCGGGCAACTCACGTATAATGACCGGGCTCTCTATATGGTGTCCGGCGTACTCCTTCTCTTTTCCCTTGTTCCGGGTCTGCCCATGCTGCCCTTTATGGGCATAGGTCTGACCCTTCTGCTCGCGGCCCGCATGAGCCGGCAGTTGCGCACGGCGGATGCCCAAGTGATCGGCGGCCGGAAACAGCAGCTCGGAAGCGGCCGAACGGCATTGTCCAAAAGCGCGGGAGTTGCCGGAGGCGCCGGGAATCTGCCGGCAGCCAGATCGGGGGACTCCCTTGATACGCCTGAAGAAGTCCAAGCTCTTCTGCCCCTGGATACGCTTGAATTAGAAGTGGGCTATGGACTTGTTCCCCTGGTGGACGAAAATCAAAACGGCAACCTGCTGTCACGCATTCGCTCCTTACGCAGGCAATTCGCCCTGGATATGGGCGTCATTCTGCCCTCCCTGCATCTGCGGGACAACCTGCAGCTCAAACCGGGCCAATACAGCCTGCTGGTCAAGGGTAACGAGGTCGCCTCGGCCGAAATACTTATCGATCACTTTCTGGCCATGGATCCGGGTAACGCCAGGCACAGCATCCGCGGCATAGAAACCAGGGAACCGGCCTTCAACCTGCCCGCGGTCTGGATTCCCGAAACTCAGAAAGAAGAGGCCATGCTGGCCGGTTACACGGTGGTGGACCCCTCCACAGTCATCGCCACACACCTGACGGAGGTATTTCGCCGTCATCTGGCGGATTTCCTCGGCCGCCAGGAAACGCAGGGGCTCTTAGACAATCTGGCCAAGACGGCGCCCAAGGCTGTAGAAGAACTGGTTCCCGGCATCCTTCCCCTCGGCGCGGTGCAAAAAGTGCTGCAGAATCTGGTACGCGAAAACGTTTCTGTGCGCGATCTGCTCACCATTGTGGAGACACTGGCGGATCACGGACTTATGGTTAAAAGTGCGGAAATGCTTACGGAATACGTACGCGAACGACTTTCGCGCACCATCGTTAAGCCCTACCTGGACAGCCAGGGGGCCTTGCCGATCATTACCCTGGATCCCAAGACCGAACAAATGGTACAGGAATCCATCCGCCAGACGGAAAACGGCGTCTATCTCGCCCTTGCGCCGGGCACGGCCCAACGGCTCATGCAGCAGATCAACCAAGTGATTGAACGGGCGGTCAACACCGACGGACAACCGGTGGTACTGGTCTCGCCCATGTCCCGACCGCATCTGGCCCAATTGGTCATGCGCTTCCTGCCTTCTGTGCCCGTACTCTCCCAGGCCGAAATTCCCATGGATATCCGCCTGAATTCAGTGGGCAACGTGGGAGTTGACTGATGCAGGTAAAGACCTTCAGCGCGCGCGGCATGTCCGCGGTACTCGGCATGATTCGGGAAGAACTCGGACCTGATGCCGTTATTCTTGATACCCAGGAAGAAAACGGCACCATTACCGTAACCGCCGCCCTGGAGGGCGCCTCCGCCAAACAAAGGCAACCTGACGGAACACCGGAAAGCAAACCTTCCCCATCCGCCGCCTCTCACGGCGGCGCGCCCCCCCAGGCAGCAAATCGGGGCAAACCGCAGGAAAGCGCCTCTGCGGAAGGGCATGCCGCCCCCCCCCCCCCTTTCGGCTGGCAAAAATGGCATGAAGAATGGAGCAGTATAAAGAACCATCTCCTGGCGCTTATGAAACCCGCCCTGAAACTGGATCTGCTTCCCCCCCGGCAGCGTCTGGCCATTGAATATCTCCAGCGGGAAGGGGTGGAAGACAGCGCCGTTCTGGAGTTATTTCAGCGCCTGCAAAATGATCCGGATGCCTCCATCCTCGCTCCCCTTGCCGATATGGTGCCGTTGCGCCCCTGGGGCGAGCATACGTGGCCGCAACGAATTCAGGTCATCGCGGGGCCCTTCGGTGCGGGCAAAACATCGGTGGCCATCCGCATGGCGCTGGCCTTGCGGCGGCTTTCCCCCGCCTGCCGAGTCTGTCTTGTCAACGCGGACGCCACCCGGGGCAATGGTCGGCTACTCCTGCGACACTATTGCGACCTTTCCGATATGGCGTATAAAGAAGCCTCCTCCACGATGGAGTTGGTTTCCGCCCTCAATACGGCTAAAAAAGAAGGATTTGACAAAATTGTGGTCGATCTGCCGGGCCTTTCCAAGGGTCGGTATTTATCCACCCTGCTTGCCGACGCCGGACTGGGCGAGCTTACAGGTGAAACCGCCAATGATGTGGCCGTCCATCTGACCCTGCCTCCGCATTACGGAAGTACGCAACTTGGCGGCATACTGGAGAGGTATCGCACTCCCCATGCCGGGGGCATTGTCTGGACAAAGCTGGATGAAGCCGATCACTATGGGCAAATCATCAATGTCGCCTTGGAAACATGCCTGCCTGTTTCCGCACTCTCCTTCGGTCCCGGCCTGGGCAATTCCCTGGCTCCGGTGCGTGAACCCATGCTCTGGAAGCTGCTGTTCAAGCGAGAGTTGCCCATCGTCCTGTGAAACAAGGAAGATATCCGACGCCGCTACATGCGCGCCGGAGAAAAACAGACTTGAAGCTTTACGGGAAAGCGTATAACTAAAAGTCTTGAATATTTTATCGTTTGGAGCCTTTTATGAAAGCAGATCTCCCCCTGGTCATTTCAATCACTTCCGGAAAAGGCGGCGTCGGCAAGACGAATCTTGCGGTTAACCTTGCCTGCTGCCTTGCCAGGGAACAGAAAAATGTCGTATTGCTGGACGCCGATCTGGGGCTGGCCAATGTGGACGTGGTGCTGGGCTTAACGCCCAAGCGTAATCTCTTCCATCTCTTTCACGAAGGCGCGCAGCTTTCCGATGTTATTATGGATACTCCTTACGGCTTCAAAATACTCCCGGCTTCATCAGGGGTGAGCGAAATGCTTTCTCTTACCGCGGGGCAGAAAATTGTCCTGCTTGAAGCCATGGACGAGCTTGAGGATGCCGTTGATTTCCTGATTGTGGATACAGGTGCGGGCATCAATGAAAATGTGATGTATTTCAATCTGGCCGCTCAGGAACGGCTGATCATTCTCACGCCGGAACCCACGTCGCTTACGGATGCGTATGCGCTTATCAAAGTTATGCAACAAAACCATGACGTTCATGATTTCCGTGTTCTGGTGAACCTGGTTTCGGAAGAAAAATCGGCCAAAGAGGTTTTTCGCCGCCTGTATAAGGCATGCGATCATTTCCTGACGGGAATTTCTCTTGATTATGTGGGGATGATCCCTCGAGATGCCGGAGTACGAAAAGCGGTCATCCATCAGAAACCTTTCTGCATCCAGGATCCTGATGGACCTGCGAGTCAGGCTTTGGCAGGGGTGGCAAAAACAATCCAAACGTGGGATGTCCCGAATACCCTCGATGGTAACATCAAATTTTTCTGGAAACGTTTGCTCTTCAGACAATAGTCGGCCGACCAAGCCTTGGGAATTGTTTGATTCGGGTGAAATAGCCTGGAACGATTGTACCCCGGCCCAGCAGGAAGGCATTGTGCGCCACTTCGCCCCTAAGGTGAAGTATCTGGCCTTGCGCATGAAGGCCAGGCTGCCGCGTAATGTGGAACTTTCAGAACTCATCAGTGCGGGTACGCTGGGGCTGATGGAGTCTTTCAACAAGTTCCGCCCGCAACTCGGCATTAAATTCGACACCTACGCGGAAAACCGCATCCGCGGGGCTATGCTGGATGAACTAAGGCGCCTTGACTGGTTTCCACGCTCCCTGCGCCGCCACGTACGGATACTTGATGAAGCCATCCATAAACTGGAACACCAAAACGGCGCGAGCCCTTCGGAAGAAACCCTTTCGCGCGAGACCGGCCTGAGCATCAAAGACGTGCGCGAAGGGCTCGAGGCCTTGCATAACCAGTTCTGCCTTTCCCTTGATCTGATTCAAGAATCGCTTTTCCCCCTGGAAACCGTCAACGAGGAAGAACCTTTCGCCTTAACCGCTTCTCAGGAACTTGTGGATAGGGTAGCTGATCTTATTGAACAATTGACACCCCGCGAGAAGCTGGTATTATCACTGTACTATACCGATGAGTTGAATATGCGCGAGGCAGCCGAAGTCATGGGCATAACCGAAGGGAGAGTATCCCAGCTTCATTCCCAGGCGCTTGCGCGGTTACGCAAAGAATTCGTGATTCGCCACGGCGAATTGCACGCACTTTAAAGGAGTTCAGAGATGCCGTATGATCCGAATATGAGGGTGCTGGTAGTGGATGACTTTTCCACCATGCGCCGGATAGTGAAAAATATTCTGCGCCAACTCGGCTTTAATAACGTTGTGGAGGCTGACGACGGCACCACGGCTTGGGACGTGCTGAATCGCGATAAAATAGATTTCATTATTTCTGACTGGAACATGCCTCAGATGACCGGTATCGATCTTTTACGCAAAGTGCGATCCAGCGAGGAATTTGCGGATCTCCCCTTTCTTATGGTTACGGCTGAAGCCCAGCAGGAAAACATTATTGAAGCGGTGCAGGCAAAGGTTTCCAATTATATTGTCAAACCCTTCACCGCTGAAGTCATGAAGCAAAAAATTGACAAAATTTTTCCATAGCAATACGTATCCCGCCGGAGCGGCGGCGGATGGATGCTTTCTATCCGTCGCGCCGGGAATACGCATCCGTCGAAAACGCAGGGTGTCTGATACTTTTCGTCGGCGTCTGCCGGGCGAACCAAGCGGTTGCCCGTCCGCTCTGAGCGGTGCGTTTTTATTCCGTCGCGTACGCATCTTTGCCCGGCATCTTCAAGCATAAATCTATGTAGAGAAGCGTAGTAAGCACGATCCCGATCGATTATCGAAAGTGATGCCGTATTTTTAGGACTTCATAGGTGCTCGCCATGCTATTTCTTGTGCCTGATGATTCTCCAGCCAGAGAAGGCTCCGCGGACGCCGCCCGCGGCGTTAAGGTCGAACTTGATATAGAGGATGCTCCCTTTCTCCAGGAGCCGGAAGAAACAAAGCCTCAAGCAAAAAATGCGGAAAAACCGGTACCGGTTGTGTCAATGCCTGACGCCGCCCCTTCCGCTTTCCAGCGGATGCTGGCTGCTTTGTTCGGCAATAAAAAACGCCTCGCCGCCATAGCCTGCGGCCTTTTGGCGATTCTACTCGCCCCTATTGCCGTCAGTCTGTTTCTGAATAAGGCAAACGCCCCTTCTCCTCCGGTACAGGAGGCTGTGCGCAGGATAGTCCCGGATGCGCCGCCGAGAGAAAACGCGCCGGCAGGCCCGAAATTCCTTTTCAAAGGCGAACCCTTTCTTATCGAATGCCGGGGCAATGAAGGCGAAATACGTTTTTTGCGTTGCCGATTTGCCGTTCCCACAGACAATGCGGTCCTGTATGCCGAACTGCAGGCGAAGAACATCGCTCTGCGCGATGCCATTTATTATTATCTTATCAATAAGCCGATAACCTTCCTTTCAGACAACACGCAAACGGAAGTGCTGAAAAAAGATATTATGAGCGTTATCAACGAACAGATCTCTTCAGAAAAAATACTGGAATTATACATTGAGGAATATTTGGTGACGCGCCTGTAACAATATGACTGGGGGAAGCCGCTATGAGTGAGCCTAGTATGTTGCCGGTACCCGTGATCCAGATGGGGCTAGTGGAAAAACTGGCAGAAGTGGAACAAAATCAACCCTATGTTCAGCAGCTTGTCGCCCAGGAAAACGCTCGCCAAGCGTTGCAGGCAGAAGCTGAACGCGTTCCTGTAACGAACGCTTCCGAACAAGGCAAAAAAATTCGTGACCGTAACTCAGGGCGAAAGAAACAGAAACGGCAACGCTCCTCAAAGCAATCTTCCGACGAACGGTGTGCCGCACAGTCCGAATGGGATGGTGCCGACACCGATCTTGCCGCGAACAACCCCTGGACCGGACAAATTGTTGATATGAAAGTGTAAGGCATACCTCTTGTCGCCAGCGGAACGTATATGCAGCTACCTATTCTCATTATTATCAGCCTTGCTGAATTCGTGCTCTTTTTTTTCCTGTTGCGTTTCTTCAGCCGCTTGCGCAAGTCAGAAACGCTCTTGGTGCAACTGAGTCAGGGGCAGGATACCCTCATGGACAAGCTGAAAACCAATGCGGAATTAGAACGGGAGCTTATGCAGACCTTTGTCGTCCGCCAGACGGAACTGCACAATCTTAACGAGCGCCTTGAAGCGCGCACAAAAACATTGCAGGAATTGCTTGAACAGGCGGAGGCCATCAGCCGTTCGCCGCAGTTTCTAAGAGAACTGATTCTTACAGGCAAAAGAAAAGGGCGTACCTCTTCCCAACTAGCCAAGGCTACCGGCCTTTCCCTTGATGAAGTCGAACTTATTCTGGCCCAAGCGGAAAACTAACTCCCGGCGATATCGGCTCGAGGACTTTCCGACAGCCGCCCTTTCTTTCCCGGCGCAGCGTTCCATGCCTGCTGTTCAAGAAGGAACAGGCCGGAAAAATCCTCTGTTTTCTCTTTGCGGTCGCCGTACCGCATTGCCGGCGAACAGCAGACGAGACCGTCAATGAAAGTGATTATTTTTTGCGGAGGCAAAGGAACGCGCTTGCGCGAGGAAACGGAATTCAAGCCGAAACCTATGGTGGAAATCGGCGGCAGGCCGATTCTCTGGCATATCATGGAACGCTACGCCAAATTCGGATTCAAGGATTTCATTCTGCCGCTGGGATACCGCGGTTCCGTCATCAAACAGTACTTCCATGATTACAAAATCTGCAATTCGGATTTTACCATCGATCTGGGCACGGGAGACATCATGGCTTACGGCGATGCAGCCTTGGACTGGAAGGTGACCTTGTGCGACACGGGGGAAGAAACGGAGAAAGGTGCCCGCATCAAGCGCGTGGCCAAGCATCTGGGAAGCGGCTCCTTTATGGCCACCTACGGAGACGGGGTTGCCGACATAGACATCGCCGCCTTGCTGCACTTCCATAAAAGCCATGGAAAGCTAGTCACCTTCACCGGGGTGCGCATGCCCTCCCGCTTCGGTACCGTCTCCATGAATAAAGACGGTTCCGTAAAAAGCTGGCAGGAAAAACCCATGCTCAACCAATTCACTAACTGCGGCTTTTTTGTTTTTGAGGAGGCCTTTCTCGCCTACCTCAGCGAGGAAGAGAGCTGCGATCTGGAAAAAACGCCGCTGGAACACCTTGCCCGAGAAGGGCAACTCGCCATGTACCGGCATGAAGGATTCTGGCAGTGCATGGATACCCTGCGGGATTATCAGCTTCTCAACCACATATGGGATCAGGGTCGCGCGCCCTGGACACGCTAGCGACATGCGAAAGCAGCCTGTTTCCTCTCAACCCCCGTCCCTTATCCCGACGCTCACACGCATTCTGCACGCGGCGGCAGCTCTGGCCTTATTGTTAACGGCAGGAAACGCCGGCGCCGCCGCTGTTCCCCGTGAGCGGCAGCACCTGATTTTTTGGCAAGGCACGGATCAGGAGTTGGAGGTTTTCAAAATATACGGCCGCGAGGCAGGCCCCACAGTTATGATTATCGGCGGCATCCAGGGGGATGAGCCGGGAGGCTTTCTTTCCGCCGACCCCTATGCGGACATCGCTCTCAAGAAAGGTAATCTCATCGTGGTGCCCAGGGCCAACTTTAAATCCGTCGTCCTTAACGATCGGGGACCGAACGGAGACATGAACCGCAAATTCGAGGACGATCTGCCCCACGAGCCTGAAAGCAATGTGATAGCCGTACTCAAGAGCCTGATGGCGGAAAGCGATCTCCTCCTCAACCTGCATGACGGCTCCGGCTTTTACCGGCCCCATTGGGAAAGCGATATGGCCAACCCCAAACGCTACGGGCAATGCATCATCGCCGATACAAGCGAATATATCCACAAAGCCGGCAGCCGGATTGTGGAACTCAGGAAGCCCGCCGAGGAAGTCGTGGCGCGCCTGAACAAAGAAATTGACGACCCCCTGTATAAATACCATTTCTTCAATATGGAAACGGTGAAAGACGGTACGCAATATCCTGAGCAGCGAAAGTCCGCCACCTATTACGCCCTGACCCGACTCGGCATTCCTGCCTTCGGCATTGAAGCCTCCAAGCAGTTGCCCTCACTGGAGATGAAAATCCGCCATCATGTTCTGGCCATTAACGCCTTTCTTGACATTTTCGGCGTGGAGTTGGAGCAGCCGGGCATATCCCTGGCAAAACCCGTTCTCGGGTATGTGCTCATTTCCGTCAATAAAGCCCCTCCCGTTGCCGCCGCCGCAGGGCAGACGCTCATGATCTCGCCGGGAGATCGCGTGGAGGTGGTGCATGTCGGCGCCAGTTGCGAACGCGGGCTTTCGGTGGAAATTCAGGGTTTCGGCGGACTCAACGATCTCAACCGACCGGTGGAAATATATAAACCCACGGCCATACATGTACGCCAAGACAGTTCCCTCATCGGGCAAATACATGTCGTCCCCTTGCGCGAGGAAGGAAAGAAATCTCCCGTACTGGTTGGGGAGAACCGAGCCGCTCCCCCCAGGCGAGCCACTCCGGCCACCCTGGATATGCTTCCCGGAACGGCGGCCATAGCCAAAATAAAAGAGGCAGCAATGCAAGACGCCACGGCAGGCGGCGTGCTGGGATTTCTCATTGAAGTGAACGGCAAAGCCGAAGAGATCCCCCCAGGCGGCAGCATTGATGTCGTACGCGGCTCGCGGGTGAAACTCGTTGACGTCAGGACTGCCCGAGAGGGCTTATACACAGGCATGGTCATGAATCTCAGGGGATTTGTGCCGGAAGCCCTCAAAGACCGCAATACCGGCGAAGATCGCGGGCACACCGCCGATACCGCATGGGATATGCTGCCCGCCTTCTCCGAAGGACGCAAAGGGGCGGTGTATGCCATCAATGCGGAAATAGGCAAACGGGTGCTTGCCTCCTGTTCTTTACGTCTTGTTCAGCCGAGAATCGCGCAGATCAAGTCCGCTTCGGCGCAGACGAAATCCGCCTCAGTTACTCTCCGTTATATGAATACAACCCGGACACTTCCCTTGGGCAGCCGTATCGCCATCCCGACCGGAGCCACGGTAGAACTGCTGGAGATTGCCTTGCCCGAACCACCCGATCTCACGGGGCTTCGCCTGACCCTGGCCGGACATCCTCTGCCCGCAAAACTCCCGCAAACCCTCACCATGCGCAATATAGCCATTAATCTTGCTGTGTTCCATGGCGGCGTCCTGATCGGTAAAATCACATGGATTCCTCAATAGACGCTGCCCCGGTCCTCGCTTTTTGCAAAAAAAGGCCGGTAATTGAGGCAGGATCGCGCATAAGCTCCTCAGGTGTGCCGCAAGACACGATCAATCCGCCGTTCTCCCCTCCGCCGGGACCGAGATCCAGGACATAGTCAGCGCAAAGAATAACATCGGTATTGTGTTCAATAACGACGACAGTGGCGCCCCGATCCACCAGTTGATGCAGCACGGTGATCAGCTTGCCCACCTCATGCATGTGCAGACCGGTGGTGGGTTCATCCAAAATATACAGAGTGCCCGGCAAGCTCCGCTTGCCGAGTTCCCTTGAGATTTTGATGCGCTGGGCCTCGCCGCCGGACAGCGTCGTGGCCGGTTGCCCGAGACGCAAGTATTCAAGACCCACCTCCTGGAGCATGGATAAGCGGCGCTCCAGTACCTGATAGTTTTCAAAAAAGGCGCGGGCCTGCTGCACGGTCAGATCAAGGACTTCGGCGATGTTCAGGCCCTTGTAGTGCACTTCCAGGGTTTCATGATTGTAGCGTTTGCCGCCGCAGATATCACACTGTACGAAGACATCGGGCAAAAAATGCATTTCCACCCGGATCTGCCCGTCTCCATTGCATCCTTCACAACGGCCGCCAGGCACGTTGAAACTGAAGCGCCCCGGTTGGTAGCCGCGTTTCCTGGCGTCCGGGGTCTGGGAGAAAATCCCCCGTATTTCATCAAATACTTTAGTATAGGTGGCGGGGTTGGATCGCGGCGTGCGGCCGATAGGCGTCTGATCAATGCCGACGATACGCGTGATGGCTCCTCCTCCGCTTATACCGTCGATCCTGCCGGGATTCTCCACTTTTATCCCTTGGGCCAGGGCTATGTGTTTGTACAGGGTATCCACCACCAGAGAGCTTTTTCCGGAACCGGAAACTCCGGTGACGCAGGTCATCACTCCCAGAGGAATACGGCAATCAATGCCGCGCAAATTGTTCGTGCTGACCTTGTGCAGCACCAGTTCTCCCTGTCCGGTACGCCGTTTCTCCGGTACGGGCACTCCCCAATCCCCCCTCAAGTATTTGGCGGTCAGAGAAGTCTCCGAGCCCAGCAGTTGCGCGACGCTGCCCTGGAAAACAAGTTCTCCTCCCATTTCTCCAGAACCGGGGCCAAGTTCAATGACGGTATCGGCTTCGCGGATGGTAAGCTCGTCATGCTCCACCACCAGCACCGTATTGCCCCGCTGTTGCAGACCCCGCAAAGTTTGAACCAGGCGCTTGTTGTCGCGCGGATGCAGCCCGATGGACGGCTCGTCCAGCACATAGGTGACGCCCACCAGGCCCGAACCGAGTTGCGAAGCCAGACGGATGCGCTGGGCTTCACCTCCCGACACCGTGGACATGCTGCGGCCGAGAGAAATATATTCAAGCCCCACTTTAGCCATAAACTGGAGACGATGATTCAATTCTTTGAGCAGCGGTTCCGCCACCAGGGTATGTCTTCCCTCAAAACGGCGGGAGACCATCCAGGCCAAGGCGCGCTCAACGGATAAGGCGCAAAAATCCACAATGGACATATCATCCACCTTGACCGCCCGCGCCATGGGATTGAGGCGCGCCCCCCCGCACTGCGGACAGGGCATGCTTTGGCGATAGCGGGAAAGTTCATCCCTCCATGCGTCGCCATACTGCATCCCCTTCTCCAACAAAGGAATGACACCAGGCCAGAGTTCCGGCCCGCTCTCGCCGCCGTTTTTGCCGCCGCGCCTGCCGCGCGTGCCCACAGAACCTCCCACCCAATTCCGGCGCAGGGAACTTTCCGCAGCGGCCGCCTTGGCCTTGCCCGGTTCCTCTTCTCCCTGAAACAGAGCGTTCAGGGCGTTTTCTCCATAGTGCGCCAGAGGGGTGGAAAGATGAAGGCCGAAACGCCCGACAAAAATGCTCATCTGATCTTTATAGCGTTCATAAAGCTTAGGGTTTTTCCAGGGAAGCAGCCCCCCCGAGTCAAGGGCAAGACCCCGGTTGGGGGCTATCAGAGCGGGTTCGAAATATTCCACAGTACCGATTCCCAGACAGCGCGGGCAGGCCCCTTGGGGACTGTTAAAGGAAAATAATTGCGGCGACAGGGCGGGCAGGCTGATTTTACAATCAGGACAAGCGGACAGGGTGCTGAAAACCACTTCCTGCTCCGCTGTTCCATCACTGCCCGCAAGCAGGACAATAAGACTGCCCTCTCCATATTTCAGGGCCAGTTCCGCCGAGTCGGCCAGACGCCCGCGGATGCCTTCGCGCAAAACCAGTCTGTCCACGACCAAATCAATGCTGTGTTTCCTGTTTTTATCCAGCAGCGGGACATCTTCCAGGGGATAGATTACTCCGTTGACCCGCACCCGGGCAAAGCCCTCGGCCATAAGTTTCTTGAAGCGATCCTGATGCGTCCCTTTCTGTAAATGCGCCAAAGGTGCCAATATAATACAGCGCGTGCCCTCGCCGAAAGCGAGAATATCGGCGAGAATCTCATCCGTTGCCCGCGATTCGATGGCTTTGCCGCACTGCGGGCAGTGCATGCGCCCCAGGCGGGCGAAAAACACCCGCAAAAAATCGTATACCTCCGTGACCGTGCCCACCGTGGAACGCGGATTACGCGCGGCCGTCTGCTGCTCAAGGGAGATAGCCGGAGACAATCCCTCAATCTTGTCAACATCCGGTTTATCCATCTGCGGTAGAAACTGGCGGGCATATGCCGACAGAGACTCCACATAGCGGCGCTGCCCCTCAGCGTATACCAGGTCAAAGGCAAGGGTGGATTTACCTGATCCGGAAGGACCGCATATCACCACCAATTCATCTCTGGGAATATCCAGAGTAAGATTTTTCAGGTTATGCTGCCGCGCCCCTTCAATATGAATGTAACGGCCGTTATTATGTATTCTTGCGTCGGTCATATGTCTTTTCCGCTTCTCCATCGTATTCGATTTCCACATACACAGTATCGCGTCCCGCGATTGTTATGTATCGGCTCCGCCGAAAACACGGTTCCAGCGGAGCCTTTCGCGATATTTCGCCTTTTGACGCGCTGTCCACCGCGCGACCGGAGCAATGCAATTGGAGGGCCGTATCAACAAACAGCGAACTTACAGGAGAGAATAAGCCATCTGAGCCGCCATGCAATAGAGGAGACAGGCAAATGCCTTTTTCAACTTGCTCACAGGTAAACGATGGGCGAGCCTGGCGCCGCGGGGCGCTGTGAAAACGCTGGCGCAGGCTATGCCAAAAAAGGCCGGCAGATAAATAAAGCCGAGGGTGTAATCAGGCCGGCCGGGGATTCCCGCACCGTTCAGCAAATATCCCAAAGCCCCGGCCACGGCGATGGGAAAACCGATGGCGGCAGACGTGCCGACGGCCTTGTGCATGGGCACGTTACACCATGTCATGAAGGGAACAGACAGCGATCCGCCGCCGATGCCCACCAGACTCGATACCACGCCGATGATGCCGCCGGCCGCGGAACTGCCGAGAAAACCTGGCATCTCGCGCGAAGCCTTGGGCTTGATGTTCAGAAGCATCTGCGTTGCCACATAGAGCAGAAACACGACAAAAAAAATCTTGAGCCATGATGTGGGCATCGTGGCGGCTACCTTGCTCCCTAAAAAAGTGCCTATTAAAATGCCGGGGGTTACCTGCGCGAAAATGCTCCAGAGGACCGCGCTGTTTCGATGGTGCGTCATAAAACTGGAGACGGAGGTAAACACGATAGTGGCAAGGGATGTGCCCAGAGCCAGATGATGGGTATATTCCCCGACAATGCCCTGGGCACTGAAGGCATAGGTGATCATGGGCACGATGACAAGCCCGCCGCCGACGCCCAGCAGACCCGCCAGTATACCGGCAACGCTGCCGAGGCATAAAAAGAGAATCAATGAAAACAACATGGCACACTCCTTTTCATAGCAATACCGCAGCCGTGTTCTTTCGCTCCCGGCAAGGGGACGGGCAACCTTGCCCGGCTTCAGGCGCAGTTGCCCATATGGCGAAAAGAGCCGCCGGCATCGCGGATGAAGCCGTCCGAAGCACGGCGCATCAATTCATGCCGATCCGGCGGGGTATTCCCCGGCGCGGCGACGATCGCCTCCGAGGTATCTTCATCGGCCTTGCCGATACACACACACCCGCGCTCCTTCAAAAAACAGCATGGGGGGAACGCACGGACCGTCTCCGCTTTCTCCCCCATACGGCTTTCTTCACAAATAAGCGTATAGCACTTTTGCTCTAACGGGAAAATGGCTTTTTGACAACGCCTGGGATATAGAGGCGGGCAGTCGCCACAGCCTGTTCGGGCAAACAACGGCAAATCGCCGGCGCATATCCGGTACTCCGAAAATTCAGGAGAAGAAAAGCTCGCGGCCGGGGCATGTTTTCTTTATACTTGACGCGGGGCAGGATCCGTCCTTCCTCAAGCAAGGTACAAACCAGTCTGGACGGAATAGGGGCCCTACACGGCGGCAGCGGCAGAAAACAGACACGACACAACCAACCGAAGAGAAATGTATGCGGATATATATCGCGGCGTCCTGGAAACATCAGCATGCTGTCGAGATGTTGACGGAACGGCTGGAAGAAGCTGACCACAATGTCCTTTCCTGGTTGCGGGAAGGTCGGCCGGAAGAAGCGTTCCTCTCTCGCAGGGAACTGGAATATTTTATCAATTCCCCCGAAGGGAAACGCGTATTTGTCTTTTGCGCCGACTCGGCCACTACCTGCGATCTTGTCATCTATCTCGGTCCTTCCGGCTGCGACGCATGGGCTGAAGTCGGAGCCGCGTACGGCAGGGGACTGCCTGTTTTCGGCCTGCTGGCAAAATCCGAAGACGTGGGATTAATGCGCCATATGGTGCGTTCGTGGTTTTTATCAGTGGCAGATCTTATGAACGCGGTTTCTTCCATGGCCGAAGAAAAATCATAGCGGCCTGCCACCGGCAGCGTAAGCGTCGGCTCTCGTGCACGAGGAGTAGGCGAAACTTGTTTTCGCCGAGGGCGGCGAGTGCAACGTTTCAAAGTTACTCTGCTCCAAGGAGGCTTTTCCAGGCATATGCCTGCCTCACGCGAGCATATGAGCATGATACAGGCGCAGGGCGTTGGCAAACATCGCCTGTTGCTTTTTGCGATCGTCGCTGTGCAGGGGAAGCATGGAGAGAAAAAGCAACACGGTCAGCGGCAGGATATCTGCAACGGAGCACTGCGGGATAAAGCGTTTTCCCCAAAATTTCGCCTGTACCGCGGCAAGCCGCTCATCAAGCACAAAGCGTAAATCATAATGATACGCGTCACCTGCTTCCAAGCGGTAATATCCTGAAATGATAAAGTCATACAAACCGATGCAGGAATGGGCAAGCTTAGCCAGATCATACTTCTGATCACCATAAATTGTCTTTGTGCCGTCATGATCCAGACCTCGGGGATCGATAATCTTGATACGTCCTGAGCGCATATCAATAAAAATATTACTCAGACATAAATCCCCGTGCAGAATGCCCGGCGCGCAGGGCAATGCCAGTGTTTTACGCAAACACTCCTCACAAATGTCCTGCAGTGCGGGCAAGCGCGTATCCGCGTAGAACAAGGGCTTTGCGACATCAATGCCCTCGGCCTCTGTAAAAAGCAGCAGCCTTTGCCGGGTTTTGTCGGCATACAGCCTGCGCGCCGCGCGGCGGACAGCCTCTGTATCGGAGACCGTGCCGGCAGCGTCCAGAAAAAAATCCTCAAGACGATTAAAGGCGTATTCCCAAAAAGATACCGGATTCCTGCCGTGTACGAACAATTCATTCAAAGGGCTGAGAGACAGGTATTCCAACTGGTAATACGGCCGGCCTCGCTTATGGCCGTAAGCGATCAATTGGGGGATGTATTTTTTAATCTGTGGCGGCACCCGGCAAAACCAATGCGCTTCGGCTTCTATCTTTCGATACGGGATCCCCGTCTTGGTGACGATATTCGCGTTCACGCGAATGCTGTTAAAGGCGCGTTGCGCCGTCAGAGCCGCGCGAGAACGGAAATAGGCGTTGATATGACCGAGTTCGAAACATCGCCCCACCGGAACAAAACGCAAAGGATGCTCTCTCGCGTACGCTTCAAGCGCATCGCCGAATGAATGTTCGGCCGACGTCAGGCAACGGAGCAATGTCTTTATAGACGAAAAAGAAAAAAAAACCTGTATGAGGCGCTCTTCGCCCCCGCCTTTCCCTTCGTTTTCCCATATGCCGCCGCTCGATCCGGAAGCAACGCTGACCGCGTCAAAAGCTTCAGGGATATCGCCCGGCAAAACGTCCCCCCGCAACAGCCGCACTCCCCCCTGTTCGGTTTTTTCCCTATTGAGAATACAGACCAGCGCCGCAGGTAAAGAAAGGCCATCGGGTATGTGAAGAGCCTTTACCCCCAGCCTGCCGAGGAGGTCGGCTTCGTGTACCGTCAATGCGTACCGTTCCGGCAAACTGACGAAAAACGTCTCTTCAGGAAAAATTGTGGCGAATGCCCGGATTTGATGCTCTATCAGCTTCCTGTTCGCCAAGGGAAGCATGCAGGGAGGAATAGCGCCGAACTCCGCCTGCAGATCAGGCGGAACATAGCTGCCGGAATGGATAATGATCATTGCTCCGCTCGTCGTCTTTGGCATACTCTCAACAAAAAACCGGCTTGGAGATAATTGTTACCTCTTTCTTCCAAAGCGTCAATTCCTGAAAGAGAAGGGTATTGACCATATTGCAGTACTGTGGAATCATAAATCATCGTAAGTTTTCAGCGGATCTCTCTTGTTGCGGTAACACTGCCCCGGAAAACACTATCGCGCATTACCTTGTTGTGGAGAAAGACAGGGAAAGGCGCCGCCGTACAAAGCGGCGCGCTGAAAGTAGCACTCTGGAGAAATCATGATCCACAAACCATCCATCTATTTTGATACAAAAGACTACGAACTGCGTACAGTCATTAATAGATTTCTGGGAAGAGACAGCCGCGCGCCTGAAGAAAACGAATTCAGTTTTCTTCAGTCCGCGCTGCATCCGCACGGCATTAAAGAGCTGACCATGTCGCAGGAAATCCGGGTGGCCTATGCGGTAGTCAACCTGCTGGACACGCTGGAGGCCGGTCAGAGTCAAGACCGCATCAATGCGCTGCAATCCCTGCATGACGAAGTCCTGACTTCGGCAAGCAGTTCTTTTCGCTACAATACCGGCAGAGTCCTCATCCAGATTATGAAAAATCTCATCCGGGCACACGGCAATGAAGATGAACAACTTCGCCTGGCTCATGATTTTCGCAGGGCGGCATCCGGCAGACGGCGAATCGTCCGCCGGATGCTGAAACGCTATTCTCTGCTGGAAATGCCGGAAAAATGGAACCAGATCGCCTTTGACAGCCATGTGCACGACGCCAACACCAAGGGGCGCAAATCTTCTACCCATTTAATCATGGACGCCTGGATAAAAGGGCTGCGCAAACTTGATGTGGTTTACTATAATTTTATAGAACCCGGTGCGGTTGCCGAGCTTTTGCAAGCGGCGGACATCATGGATATCAGGGTACGCATCGGCCTGGAATTCCAGGTCTGGTTCCGCGGACGGCTCGTGCAATTCGCCTGGCAACCGCGCGGCTTTAACGACTGGCGCGAAATGCTGGCGTTCATGCAGGAAAAGCCTACGCAGCATCTTATGCGCATGGGCCGCGAGGCATCTCAGTATCACCATAATTACGTCATGCGCCTTCTTGAGGAATACAACTCCCGCCTGCGCCATGAACTCAGCCTGGAGTTTGAAGTCTCCCTGACGGAGATAACGGCGCAGGAGGTCATTTCTTACGTCGGCGTGGGGCAAACCTCACGCGTGCACTTGGCGGAACTTATCTACCGCCGCATTCGCAATGAATTTGCAATGCAAATCACGGAGTTAAAAAAACGTTACGTTCACGGCGACGAAGCGGAACGAAACGCAGTCAAAGCGCGCGTGGACAAGATTAATGACTTGACCCAGGACGATATCGTCTCCCTATGGCTCGGCAAGGAAAAAAATCCCCATGTGGCGCTGCCGGGAGATCCGGCACAACGGGGCGAGGCTCCGGAAATCATGTGCCTTTCGCCCGCCGGGCTTACTGACTGGATTACGTCCATCCGCAGCCCCTGCTATATTACCTTGCATTTATGCAGCCTCACGGCGGAAGATGTGCTGGAACTCCTTTACGAGTGCAAAGGGATGATCTCCCATCTGGAACTCTTTAATCTCAAGCACTATACTGACGGCAGAATGAAAGCGCTCCAGGCCGTCAGCGAATTACAATCAGCCATCAACAGCGGCAATACCGTCGTTTTGAAACGGCTTATTCGTAATATGATCAAAGAATCTGGATGTCTGGGAAAAGAAGAGGAGCGCTGCCTCGTTTTCAGGGAAATACTGAGGAACCTGCTGACGCTGCAGCATTATTACGCCATGCATCCGCTGGGAACGCGCATCGGCAGCGATTCCACCAGCCGCTCGTCCAAAACGCACGGCATGGGCTTTGTCTTTACGGAAACCCTACCCGCCCGTGCGCGCAATATATTGAAAAAAACTGGTTCACGCTGGAAGATAGTGCCCATCTATCAAGAAATTTACGCCCGGCTCCTCTACTATCCGAAACACTACCTGTTCTTTGGGCTCACCCTGACGCGACTGTTGCGCAAGATTCCCGGCTTGTGCAGATTCGGTATGAATAAGGAAGAACTGTGGGAAGTCAATGACAAAAGCGTGCGCTACAATGAAAAGGCCGACTGTATAGTTGCTTTGGGCGGATTTCAGCGTGAGCAGCGAGATCGCCGTCTGGATTTCATTTTAGAAAAAACAGAACCGCAGCAAGCTCCTTCACCGGGGTACGCCTATTTAAACACTACGTTCAGCAATATCTGCAAGGTCGCTTTCGGCTTTCTCCTGACCGTATTCACCTTTCTTTACACGCAGACATGGTGGGTACTGGCTTGGTTCGGCCCCCTTGTCTGGTTCGGCATAACCGGCGTTCGCAATATAATCCAAGCCATACTCGGAGGTGGAGGTCTGCGCCGGACACCGCTGCTTACCTGGAACGACTACCTGAGTTGGACGCGATTGTCGGATTCGCTCCTCTATACCGGCATCTCTGTTCCCCTTTTGGAACTCGGCATACGCTCCCTGTTTCTGGAACAGTTCCTCGGCCTGAATTCGTTAAGCCTGCCGGCCGTATTTTTCACCGTTCTGTCCCTGGTTAACGGTATCTATATAGCGGCGCATAACAGTTTTCGCGGTCTTCCCAGAGAAGCGATTATCGGCAATATCTTTCGTAGCCTCCTGAGCATCCCGGTGGCCATAGTCTATAATTTTATCATTATGGAAATATTCATCGTTGTCGGCTGCCCCATGTCCTACCTGACGGAAGGCGCGGCGGTATTGTCCAAAATGGCTTCGGATACAGTAGCCGCCGTTATTGAAGGATTTGCCGATAAAGCTGAATATCTGCGCATGCGCCACTGGGACTATACAGGCAAGCTTTCCCAACTCTTCACCTGTTTCTCCCAGTTGGAGATCCTCATACCGGAAGAGGACGTGGCCGAACTACTGCACCGCCCCAAGGATTTTTTAAAAATCGTAAAGATGGAAGCCAAAGATTTGGAAAAACTGATGATCGCTAATGCTCTGGATCTTATGTATTTCTGGATGTATCAGCCGCGCGCGCGCAACACCCTGGCCCGTCATCTGGCGACAATGACCCAGGATGAGCGTACCATTCTGGCCCACTCCCAACTGGTGCTCACGCGGGTACATGAAGTCAGCCAGCTCATGGTGGACGGGCTGGTCGGGCCTCAATTCACCCGCGCCCTGGCCTTTTATCTTGCCCGTTATGAGGAATACCTGCGAGACATGTCCAAACTGACGGGTATTGACCTTATGCCGCAAGAACGCCAGACTTAGACCACCTGTCTCTCATCCGACAGGTTGCACCAGCACTGCAAAAGGTACATGCGCAACATCTTCTCAATGCCCGTGGGCGGACGCCCGCGCCGGCCACTCGGATAGTATGGCTCAACGCAGGGCACCCATTCTTCCCGGGGAATGAACTCGTCCATAGCCTTCAGAAATTCTTCACGTTTTGTCGTACGCTTGCAAAGGCCGTATTCGACGTCGCTGAAGCCGGCCTGTTTCATTGGCGCCTCCCGTGGATGGGGAGAGTATAATGAAAATGCAACGTGTTGGCGATCATATACTGGGGATTAAATCAGCGCTTCCTTAATCTGCTCTAAAGGCACTCCGCAGACACTGAGCCGCATAGTCCATATCATCGCGGGTATGCGTCGCCATCAGAGTCAGCCGCAGCCTCGCTTCGCCCTTGCCGACGGTGGGGTAGCGGATACAGGGCACAAATACCCCCATGGCCCGCAGGTCATTGCTGATCCGCAGGGCTGCGTCCTCATCTCCGACATGCAACGGGATGATAGCGGATTCGCTACGTGCGGGAATGCCCGCGGCATTCAGCGCATCCAACATATAGCGTACATTTTCCCGCAGGTGCCGCACGTCCTCGGGGTGATCGCGTATATGCGCGATGCTGCCCGCCGCCGCCGCCGCAACCGCCGGAGCGGGAGCCGTGGAAAAGATAAACGGCCTAGCCGTATTGATCATATACTCGCGGAGGGATTGCATACCGCAGATGAAGCCGCCTTCGGCGGCGGCGGCCTTGCTCAGCGTACCCATGACGATATCCACATCGTCGCGGCGCAAGCCGAAATGCTCCAGGCTGCCCCGTCCCGTCGCGCCGATGACCCCCGTAGCGTGAGCGTCGTCCACCATAAGCCGTAAATGATGTTCCCGGCAGATCTGCACCAGTTCAGGCAATCTGGCGATATCTCCGTCCATGCTGAACACGCCGTCCGTCACCACCAGTCCCGAACGGGGCCGGCACCGGCGTATGGCAGCCGTCAAATCATCCGCATCGCTATGCGCATACACGACGGTTTTTGCCCTGGACATGCGGCAGCCGTCGATAATACTCGCGTGATTCAGGGCATCGCTGAAAATGATGTCCCTCTCGGTGGTGAGACTGGACAGAGCGGCCACATTGGCCATATACCCGCACCCGAAAAGCAGGGCCGCCTCACTTCCCTTGAATTCTGCCAGCAGGCTCTCCAGCCGCCTGTGCAGGATCGACGTGCCCGTGGTCAGCCGCGAACCGCCGGACCCGACGCCATACTCCCTTACCGCGGCTATCGCTTGTTCCTTGATGGCCGAATTGGAAGCGAGCCCCAGATAATTGTTGGAAGAAAACAGCAGCATCCGCTTGCCGTCGACCACGGTTTCCCTGTCCTGCGCGGCGGAAAACTCTGGACAAACCCTATACAGCGCACTGTCGCGCAAGGTCTGCAATCTGCCGGCAATATCCATAAACGATCCGCGCAAAGTTTGTGCAAGGATTACTCACAAGAGAACTAGTGTTGCGTCCATGAAATTCGTAGATATTTAAACGACCAGGGGCTTGCCACACAAGGAGATTTTGGACTTGAGTCAGCATAATACACTTTTCTCCCAGACGCTATCCCTGATTCTCAGACATGTTTTTCAGAAACTCGAACACCGGCACAAAGCCGGACGCTCATCACGCAAATTCGGCTTCAAGGAGCAGTTTACCGTCATGGCTTTCATTCAGCTTGCCGCAAGGCGGTCCATGCGCGACTGCCTTCGCTGCCTTGAGGCCGTTGGAAGCCGTCTGTACCACTTTGGCCTGAAATATGTATGCGGCACCCTGCGCCGCATCCTCAAACACGCTCTGCAACATCGGATCATTATCGAAGCGCCGCCTTCCGCCGCGCAAATCGGTGCGACTGCACCCAAGGATAACAGGCGGCTTCGGGTGTTGACTCAGGACGAATTGACGAAACTTTTGGACGAGATAAAGCGGCGGGACTTACAGGCGTGGCGTATCTCCATGTTTGCCATGATTATGGGCTGCCGCTTTTCCGATGCCGCCCGTCTGCTTTGGGGACAGGTCGATTTTGAGCGCAAGACCGTGAGCTTTGTAAAAACAAAGACTGTCGCACGCGTGGTAGTGGTTGGCGATGAACTGCTGTCCTTCCTCAAGGACTTCGGCCCCGGCTTGCCCAGTGAGAATGTTTTCATCAACCACAGGGGACAACCCTACAAAGAAGCGCCAAGCGCTCTTAGAGCCGCTGTGGACGAATTAAAGCTCAATGAAGGACGAGCGGCGAATGATCGCTTTTCGTTCCACAATTTACGTCACATGGCGGCAACGGACTTGGCGCGAGATCTGCCCTTACGTGACCTTATGGATTACATGGGGTGGAAAACTCCGGCTATGGCCCTCCGCTACATGCACGGCAACGAAGAAATACAGCGGGCGGCGATAGCGGCTCGGGAAGCCCGATTGACCGTGAATCGCCAGTAATATATCCGTATCCATAAGAAGAGTTGCCATGAAAACAGAAAGCACCTACCAGCCGCCCTTTACCATCACAGCGTTAGCATTGCGCCATATCGCGGACATCAGTGAGGCTGTCGGACGTATCAGCGCACTGACGGACGGCGCTCTTGATTTGCGCCTGCGCCGCCTGAATCGCATCCGCACAATTCAAGGTTCGCTTGCCATCGAAGGCAATACGCTGAGTGAAGAGCAGATTACCGCGATTCTGGACGGCAAACACGTTATCGCCCCACCCCGTGAAATTCAAGAAGCCAGAAATGCGATAGCCGCGTATGACCTCCTTGAGGACTGGAACCCGGAAAGAGAAAAAGACATGCTCAAAGCGCACGGCGTGCTCATGGCGAGCCTGATTGACAACGCCGGAAGCTATCGTCAAGGCGGTGTCGGTGTCATGGGCGAAAAGACAGTCGTGCATATGGCCCCGCCCGCTGGCCGCGTTCCGCACCTCATGGGTGATCTGTTTCACTGGCTTCAGAAAGCTGACCATCATCCTCTTGTTGCCAGTTCCGCCTTCCATTACGAATTTGAGTTCATCCACCCCTTTGCTGATGGCAATGGCCGCATGGGCCGTTTATGGCAGACACTCATCCTCTCACGCTGGAACCCGCTTTTCCTGCGTATCCCGGTAGAAAGCTTGGTCTATGCTCATCAACAGGAATACTACAATGCTCTACAGCAGAGCACACAGCAGGGACTTGTTACTCCGTTCCTTGAATTCATGCTCACCATGATACGGGATGCCGTGCTTGGTTCTACCCCCCAAGTTGCCCCCCAAGTCACCCCCCAAGTCGAACAGCTTTTACGTATCCTCTCGGGTGCTGGGGAAGGTGGGTTGTCACGCAAAGAACTTCTGGATGCTTCCGGTCTGCGCGACCGGAAATCTTTTGCTGACCGCTGGCTCGCCCCGGCGTTGGCGGCGGGTTTTATTGAGATGACCCTCCCTGGAAAGCCGCACAGTCGCTTGCAACGGTACAAAATTACGCCCAGCGGCAACCGTATATTAGGCTTAAAATGAGTAATCAGCGGTTCCTTAAAGGCGCGCAGTTGACAAATTCTATTAGAAATTTTTGCAATTAGACATTAGAGTTCACCCTCCCGCGCCAGGGAAAGTTTCGGCGGTGCATCCGGATCGAGCCAATACAGTTGAATCTGGCCGTTCCCGGCAGTGTCGTACAAGGGAATATGCAGGGCCCGCAACGCCTTTTGAACCGCCGCCGCAGGAAAGCCCCACCTATTGGCGTAACCGCAACTGGCCAAGGCCACTGCGGGCCGTACAGATTCATAGAAACCGGGGACAAAAGCGCCTGCCGATCCGTGATGGGGCAGCACCAGCACCCACGCATTCAAGGGGCCATTTGCCTTCCGGGCGTCTTCCGTAATGCCGGCATATTCGGACGCCCCATGCGCATCGGATTCTTTGTGAATTGCGGCCATAAGTTTCCGCAAAGAAGGGGCGCCGGCATCCCCGCACAGCAGGGCCAAGCCTTTTCCCCTCCACACCAGGCGCAGAATCAGCGAAGCCTCGTTGCCTTTTTCTTTGCCGGAAACCCGCAAGATCGACGATTGGGCTGCATCCGGCCAGAGCGTTTCCAGGTACAGATCCGGCGCAAGGGTAACCCTGTCGCCGGCCTCAAGCGCCCGGCGCTTGAGGCCGCTTCGGCGTAAAACGGCTTGCTCGCGTTCCGCCAGGGCCGGTATGGCCTCGCCGCCGTTAGTCATATAGTAATCAACGGAAAAGCGCTCCAGCACATAGAGAAGACCGGACAGGTGATCCGTGTCGGGGTGAGTGTTGAGGATCATGTTCAGGCGGGGCAAGGCGTTGTCCGTTAATATCGGCGCAATAATGCTTCCCCCCACGTCAAAACCGTCTCCGGCAAAGCCGCCGCCGTCAATCAACACGCGTCCTGCCGGACGCCCTTCCCCGGAAACAGCGCGCAAGCCGCTCCATTCTATCAGCGCGGCCTGCCCCTGCCCCACATCCAGCAAACGCAAGCGCACTCCGGCCTGCCGATCCGCACTCCAGACCCATATAGGCGGGAGCAACAGCATTGCCAATCCGCCGAACACAAAGAAAAACGAGCCGCTCGTCCGCCTGCGCGGCAACCCCGCCAAACCGAGGCACAACACCCAAAAACCGGCGCCGCTCAACCAGTGGGGCCTCGGCATGAGCGGCGCCGGGAGCAACCCCGCCGCATCAAGGGTATGGAGAAAAAACATAAGCGCCTCGCAAGGCAAAGAAGCAAGATGCAACACGGCGCTTGCGGGCATTTCCATGCCTATTCCGGACAATATAAGGCCAAGGCAGGCCAAGGGCATGACAATCATGCTAAGCACGGGCAGCCAGATCAGATTCAGGGGAAAGCACAGTCCAATCGAGCCGAAGACGCGCAGGGTCACGGGCAAAAGGGCCGCCTGGATGCAAAACGACAAGCCGAGGAGCACCACGGATCCTCTGGCTAAACGCGTAAACAGACCCGCGCGTGGTCCTTCGGATACTCCTCCGCTTGCCGAGGCATCTCTCCCTCCGGGCGGACGCAAACCCGCTTCCGATACGAACTTGCTTTTAAGGGAACAGGGAAAGAGATGTCGAGCGCATTCGGAAAGAAACGGCAAGCTGATGGCGATAATCGTTATGGAAAGAACGGAAAGCTGCAGACTCAATTCAAACAGGAAAAAAGGGTCCAGCGCCAACAAAACGGCCACGGCGGCCAATACGCGATCCAAGAGGTTCCCTGCCCGCCCGAACAGCGTAAAAGCGGCGAAAAAAAACAACATGACGGCGGCGCGCACAAGGGACAAGGGCATCTGACCCAGCCACAGATAGACCGCCGCCGCCGGCAGGGCCAAAAGCAAGGCGGCAGCGGGCATGGGGATGAACAACCACAGTCCGGGAACGCAGCGGCCGATGCCGCGGGCCGATAACAGCCCCAATAACACGGCATAGCCGAGATGCAGACCGGAAAGAGCCAAACTGTGCATCAAGGTGGCGCGGGTGAAAACATCGCTTTGCTCTCTGCTGAGAAAGGAGCGATCTCCGAACAAGAGCGCCGGTAAAAAAGCGGCCGAAGCGGAAATGGAAGCATGTGACGGCAAAGGCGCCTGCGCCTCCTCTTGTGGCAAGGCCGCCAAAAATTTTTCAAAGAGCGCGCGGCGCGCCTGTGCGAAAACGGCTGCCATCGCCCTGCCAAAAGACAAACCCGACGCGCCGGAAGGGAGAATATGCACATCGGCATTCGCGCCGCTTCCGGCTCGGAACCAGACATTGCGTTCGTGCCAGTATTGCTCGGAATCCCAGAGACCGGGATTTTTCATGCCGCGTACGGGCGACAGGCGGAGGGAGGCTTCCAGCATCTGACCCGGCAGAGGAACAAGACCCGGTCGATACCATGTCCAGACAACGCGGCCCTGATACACGACGGGAGAAGAAGCGGCATCCCCGACCTCCGGGAGGTTCGCCGGAACGATTTTTTCCAGAACAAGACGCAGCCGGTTGCCGGACAAAGGTGTACTGCTGCATACCAAGCCGCGAATGCGCACGGTTGCCGGCGGCTGTTTTTCCCCGTCACGAAGTTGCGCCGGCGCGGAGGCTTTAGCAAGCCATGCAGGCACATCGGGAGGCGACGGCTCTCTCAAAGCGGCATAGGAGACGGCGCCGGCAAAGGCGGAAACAAGCAGCGCCGTGCGCCCCGGCATTCCTGAACGCGGCAAGTCCAGCAACCAGATCAGGCCGAGAAACACGAAACCGGGCCCGGGATGCCGAAAAGCCAACACGCCGGCCACCGCCGCCAGCACGCACAGGTGGCGGAAGTATAGCATGCCGAGACGGGAGTGGATTCGCGCCGGCCTCGCAGTGCGATCGTTTCCGATAGATATTATTGAACGCTCACTCATCCCGCGATTCGCGTGCTTTGCTTCTCGCCGCAAAAGCAGTTTCAAAATGGAATCGTTCCAGGCTGCCGTACAAATCAGGTGTATTGCTCTGTGGCTGCAAGTTTTATCGTAACTCGCGCAGACAGCATCTAGTGTCTAGTGTCTAATTGCAAAAATTCAAAGTATATTTTTACGGATATTTTTGCAGGATCGTCGGCTGAAAAATACATGATTTTCAGACGACTTACGCCCCATTCGTCGGCGAAAAACCCTCCAGGGTTTTTTATAGTGTTTATTTTTGCAAGTAAACACTAGATGTAATGTTTCAATAGGCTGTTCACCCTCCCTCAAATCGGTAGAACTGGAGTTACGCCACACCCAGCAACCGATCGAGGGAGAAGGTGAACAGTCACAAGAACTACACCTAGCTCTAGCCCTCGTCGCGTTCGCGACGGATGCGCGCGCCGACCTGTTCCAGTTTGCGCTCAATACCCTCGTAACCCCGGTCAAGGTGATATATACGCTGTACCTGGGTCTTTCCCCTGGCGGCCAGACCGGCAATGACCAGCGAAGCGCTGGCGCGCAAATCCGAAGCCATAACCGGCGCTCCGGTCAATTGCCTCACCCCCCGAATCACCGCGCGGGAGCCCGACAACTTGATGTCCGCGCCCATACGGGAAAGTTCCGGCACATGCATGAAGCGGTTTTCAAAAATCTTTTCCTCCACTGTGCTTGACCCTTCGGCCAGCGCCATGAGCACCATGAGTTGCGCCTGCATATCCGTGGGAAAACCGGGATACGGACGAGTTGTCATGTCCACGCCGCGCAGCGGTCCCGTCCGATGTACGGCAACACCGTTCTCATGCGGCTCAAGGCTGATACCCATTTCACCCATCTTGGCCATGACCGCCGTCAATTCTTCAACGGGACACCCCGCTATGTCGCAATCGCCGCCGGTAACCGCCGCGGCAGCCAGAAACGTGCCTGCCTCGATACGATCGGGCATAATACTGTATGTTTCGCCGCGCAAGCCGGATACTCCCCTGATATGGACGGTATCCGTTCCCTGCCCGCTGATCCGGGCTCCGCAGGCATTAAGAAAATCGGCCAAATCGACGACTTCCGGTTCACGGGCGGCATTACGCAAAAAGGTATCTCCCTCCGCCAGACTTGCCGCCATAATCAGATGCTCGGTACCGCCCACCGTGGGAAAATCAAAGGTTATATCGGCCCCGCGCAATCTGTCGCAACGCCCCACGATATACCCTGAATCAAGCTCCAGAACCGCTCCCATCTTTTCCAGCGCTCTGGTGTGCTGTTCCACGGGTCTTGCTCCGATGGCGCAACCGCCGGGCAGGGCCACCCGGGCCCGGCCAAGGCGGGCCAGAAGCGGACCGAGCACCAGTACCGAGGCGCGCATGGTTTTGACCAACTCATAGGGGGCTTCCGGCAAAAGCCTACCGGCCTCAGCCCTGATCGTATGGCCCTTATCGTCGGTAAATCCCGCCGGGCAGCCCAGCACTCCCAGCATGGCGACGGCGGTGCTGATATCGCGCAGGCGCGGCACATTATGAAAGGTGACGGGACCATCCAGCAGCAATGCCGCGAACAGGATAGGCAAAGCGGCATTTTTCGATCCGCTGACGCAAATCGTGCCGCGCAGAGGCACACCTCCTTCAATGACCAATTTTTCCATGCCGTGCTCCAAAAAGAAGGAAAATATTTAAGGAAACGCTGCATAATGAAGTCAAGCAGGCTTTATTATTCACACGTTTTGTCGCACGCTTGCGAAGGCCGTATTCGACGTCGCTGAAGCCGGCCTGTTTCATTGGCGCCTCCCGTGGATGGGAAGAGTATAATGAAAATGCGACGTGTTGGCGATCATATACTGGGGATTAAATCAGCGGTTCCTTATATAGCCTCCCCGCCTGCCGGGCAATCCCGTATTTTTCCGTATAGCCGCGCGGCGTGAGCATGCGCGCCCCGCATGCCCATGCCAGCGGGCATTCCCCTCTGCCATGCACGATACGGCTGGCGCTGTTGCCGATGATCAGGATGGTAAACATATCCACGCTGTCCGGCGCCACATCGCCAAGGAGAACGATCTCCACCCTCTGGCCGGGACGAAAGGCGTTGCGCACCACACCCACCGGGGTGCCTGTTCCTCTGTGCTCGCGACCTATGGCCAGCGCTTCTTCAAGCTGCCGTGCGCGCCGTTTTGAGCGTGGATTATAGAGAACAAGGACAAAGTCTCCCGCAAAGGCGTGACGCAGGCGCGCGGTAATGATGGCCCACGGCGTGAGCAGGTCAGAAAGGCTGACGCAGGCGAAATCATGCGTCAAGGGAGCGCCCAGCAAAGCCGCCGCCCCGCATAACGCCGGAATACCGGGGATCACATGCAGGGGAATATCCGACGCGGCGAGACCGCGCCGCTCGATACGTTCCAGAATCAGCCCGGCCAGGGCGTAGATGCCGGGATCTCCGGAACAGACGACAGCCGTCTCTTCCCCGTTCACGGCGGCGTCAACAGCCGCCTCGGCCCTGGCTATTTCTCCCGTCATGCCTGTGGAGATAATCCTTTTGCCCACGAGTAACTCTCCAGGCACAAGAGGGATGTAGCCGCTGTAGCCGACAATGAGGGATGAGGCGGAGATCGCGGCGGCGGCTTCGGGAGAAAGCAGGGAGGAATCGCCGGGTCCCAGACCCAGCACATAGAGAGGCGCGCATGGCGCGGCGGAAGAAGGGCGCATGACCATCCTCGCGGGCTGTTTTGGCGTTTTTTCAAGGCATCGCGCATACCCTAATTCCGTCCGTGCTGACAAACAAGTCTTTTTCGTATATACTTACGGATATGAGGAAAAATAGTATGACATCTGACGCTTTGCGGCGGTTTACGGAACAGGAGCGCGCTGTTTTGCGCATTGTCCAGGAGGATCTGCCGGACTCCATCACCCCCTATGCGGATATCGCCGAAACTGCGGGCATGAAGGAGAGCGAAGTGCTCGACCTATTGCGCGGCATGGCGGCAACGGGTGCCATCCGGCGCTTCGGCGCCAGCCTCAGGCACCAGAAGGCTGGTTTCGCCCATAACGCCATGGTGGCATGGATAGTCAGCCCGGAGGACGCCGACGCCGCCGGGAAAAAAGCGGCCGAACATCCCCTTGTCTCCCATTGTTATTACCGTCCGTCGCCGGCCCCTGACTGGCCGTATGAACTGTATACGATGATTCACGGCCGTTCTGTCGATGAATACAAAGAAGTGATCGCCTCCCTGCGCGCCGCGACCGTCTTGCGGGAGTGCGCCGTGCTGGAGAGTCTGCGCGAAATGAAAAAAACCTCCATGATCTATTTTTAGCCAAGGAGCACGCATGTCCCGATCACAAGCATTGTTCGCGCAGGCAAGACGCTATATTCCCGGCGGAGTGAACAGCCCGGTGCGCGCCTGCGCCGCCGTGGGTTGCGAACCGTTGTTCATCTCCTCGGCCAGGGGAGGAACCATCACCAGCGTCGAGGGAGATGTCTATATTGATCTGGTACAGTCATGGGGACCCATGCTTCTTGGACACAGCCATCCTGAGGTCAATGCCGCCGTGCGCGCGGCGGTTGAACGGGGCACGAGCTACGGCGCGCCTTGCGAAGACGAACTCAGACTTGCGGAGATGATTGTGGAGGCTCTGCCCGGCGTGGAGATGGTGCGTATGGTCAATTCCGGAACCGAAGCTGCCATGAGCGCCTTGCGTCTGGCCCGCGCCCATACCGGCCGTAACAAGGTAATCAAGTTTGAAGGCTGCTACCACGGGCACGCCGATGCTTTTTTGGCCAGCGCCGGTTCGGGCGTGGCCACCCTTTCCATACCCGGCACCCCGGGCGTGCCTCCGGCGGTGGTGGCTGATACCCTACTCGCGCCCTATAACGATCTTGCCGCTACCGAGGCGATGTTTAGCGTCTATGCGAAAGAAATAGCCGCCGTGATTGTGGAGCCGGCTGCCGGCAACATGGGCCTTGTACCGCCCTGCCCCGGTTTTTTGCAGGGGCTGCACGATTTGTGCGACGCGCACGGGGCTTTGCTTATCTTTGATGAGGTTATTACCGGATTCCGTCTTGCGTATGGAGGTGCCCAAACCCGTTACGGCATCATTCCGGATCTGACGGTTCTCGGCAAGATTATCGGCGGCGGCCTGCCTGTCGGAGCATACGGCGGCAAGAGGGAAATTATGAGCCGCATCGCCCCCGGCGGCGACGTTTACCAGGCAGGCACCCTGTCAGGCAATCCGCTGGCCATGGCCGCCGGCGTGGCTACACTCTCTCTGTTGCGGCAGAGCGACTATCCTGCCTTGGAAAATCGGGTGGAGAGCCTGTGTCGCGGGTTGGAAGAATCTTTTGCCGGCAGGGGGTTGCCTGTAACCATTACCAGGCTGGCCAGCATGTTCACCGTTTTCTTCACCGCATCGCCCGTTACGGATTTCTCTTCGGCAAAACAGGCCGATACGGCGTGCTACGCCCGCTACTTCACCCATATGCGCTCGCGAGGCGTTTTTATAGCCCCCTCGCCCTTTGAAGCGGCCATGGTTTCCTTTGCCCACAGCGATGCCGAGCTTGCCGCCGTCGTTGCAGCGGTAGTCTCCTTTGCCGGATAATTCGCCCAAAGGCCCGGTGGCCGTCTACGTCCTGACAGGGCAGGGGCTGGCTGTGGCCCGGCGTCTTGAATCCTCCCTGGATACCCAGTTGTACCTTTCGCAATCCGTGCCCGGCGGAGAGCCCGATGCTTCTCGCGGCTCCGATTCTGCGTTTCTCCCTGATCCTCCTCGTGCTGCGAGCTCCCTGCCGCCGCACCGTTTCAGCCGTCTGGCCGATATCACGCACGAGCGTTTTTCCGAACATGCCGGCCATATCTTTATTACGGCAACGGGCATCGCCGTGCGCGCCGTCGCGCCGCTTCTCAGGGGCAAAAGCGTCGATCCGGCGGTACTGGTCATCGATCAACGCGGCCGTTTCGTGATCAGCCTGTTATCCGGCCACCTGGGCGGGGCCAATGCCTTGGCGATGAAGGCGGCGGCCGTCTTGGGAGCCGTCCCCGTGATTACCACGGCCACGGATGTGGAGTGCCTCCCGGCCTTGGACTCGCTGGCAAAAGCAAAGGGGCTGGGCATCGCCGATATGGACGCGGTCAGGACGATCAGCGCCGCGTTGCTCGCCGGGCAAAGGGTCATGCTGCATGACCCGGAAAATAGGCTCGGCATGCAGGGGAGCGGCTGGGAGGTTTTTTTTCTGCGGGAGCCTGATATGCGCCTCGCCTTGGCGGCTGTCTCCCGCCCGCGCGTCATCGTGACGGAACAGGCGCTTTGCCGGCCATCGGCGGATACGCGGAAGATCGCGTCCGGGCGGTCCCTGTGTCTGGCGCTGCATCCCCGGCTGCTATATGTGGGCGTCGGCTGCCGCAGGGGAACCGCCGGGGAGGAAATAGTCCGGCGCATACTGGAGGCGCTCGCTTTTTCCGGCCTGCCGCCGCAGGCCGTGGCCGCCCTGGCGTCCATCGACGCCAAGCGGGCCGAAGGGGGTCTTGCCGACGCAGCGCGCAGTCTCGGCTTAGACCTGTGTTTTTTCAACAGAGAGGAGCTTGCCCGTTATCCGGTCAGCGCGCCTTCGGCCAAGGCCTTAAGCCGCTTCGGTATACAGGGGGTATGCGAACCGGCGGCACTGGCTGCGGCGGGCCGGGGGGGGCGCCTGCTTGTTCCCAAAAAAAGCGGCGGCCGGGTCTCCCTGGCTATTGCCCGCGCTCCCGATCCATTGCCGTGATAGAGGGCGTATCGCATGCGCCGGCGATGCCCTTTTCCTCACCAGTTTGCCCTGCTGCCTTTCCATCCGCGCGTTAACTTCGCTCGGCAACGGTTTGCAACTACCTTCCAATGCTTGGAAACACTTCCACGCCGCCCTTTACGCTGAGCCGCCTGAATCGCCTTCACGGCATCTGAAAAATCTGGTTCAGACGAAAAACGCTGCATGCTTCGGTGAAGTGCCGGTCACAGCATTTACGCTGTATCGGAGTTTTTTGCGCCCGGCCGGAGCCATCCATGAGCCTGTGGAAACATATCCGCTGAAGGGAGGTTGTTGATGCTGTCCGTATATTCACTACAAACCGGGAAAGAAGGCTTGCATGACATCACGCCTTCCGTACGCGAGGCAATCAAGACGAGCGGTGTCGGCGCCGGACTGTGCATAGTCTACTGCCCACATACCACAGCGGCCGTCACTATCAACGAGAACGCGGATCCGGATGTGGCCGTGGATTTGCTTAACGGCTTGGACAAGGCATTTCCTGATAGATCGGACTTTCGTCATTCCGAAGGCAACAGCTCAGCGCATCTGAAATCAAGCTGCCTCGGCGCAAGCGTGACCCTGATCGTGGAAAACGGCGAGCCTCTTCTCGGAACATGGCAAGGTGTGTATTTTTGCGAGTTTGACGGCCCGCGGCGCAGAACATATCAGGTAAAAACGCTTGAGGGTTGATGAAAGGTTTACGAAAAAGAGAGCATCGCACAATTTTTTGCGCAAACTGTCGCATACGAGACATACACGACGTCTGTCCGCAGTTATCTTGATGGAAAATCGCATAGCAAAAAAACGCGGTTTGTTACTTTGCTTACGTCACTTATCAAAGTAAGGGAGGCTTTGCTGAAACACGCTTCCTCGGCGAAGTCGGGACATAGCAGGTGCAGGGCGCTATGCATATGTGGAAATCGAATACGGAGGAGCGCATCATGGAATTTCCCGATGACAGAGTCTACCATGCCGATCACCTCTGGGCGCAGGAGCAGGCTGACGGCACATGGCTGGTGGGCATTACGGATTATGCGCAGGCCCTGCTTGGCGATATGATTGTTGTGGAATTGCCGGAAGTAGGCGCTGGCCTGCGGCAAGGGGATGCCTGCGCCTCTTTTGAATCCGTCAAGGCGATAGGCGAGGCAGTTACGCCTGTTTCCGGAGAGATTATGGAGGTCAACACCGCTTTGGCCGGCACTCCGGGGCTTTTAAACGGCGATCCCTACGGGCAGGGCTGGCTTGTGCGGGTAAAACCTTTTTCGCAAGCTGGAGCCGGTTGCATAAGCGCTGCGGAATATGCGGCCGCGATCTGTGGTTAGAGCATTTTCACTTCGAAAATGCTCTGTCAACCGGTAGCGTAAGCGCCGGCTCTCGCGCACGAGGAGCAGGCGAAACTTGTTTTCGCCGTCAACGGCGGGTGCAACGTTTCAACGTTGATCTGCTCCAGAATGCTCCCATTGACAAAGCGCGGCAAGCCCGCGGGCATGACTCGCCATGCGTCCGCGCGGACCCGTGAAGTACTCCTGAATCCAAGGATGCTTCACATGCAGCAAATTGGCGATGCTGTCCACGGCATAAATGCGTTTTTCCGCCAATACCGCCACTCGGTCGCAGACGGCATGCAAAGAATCAAGATCGTGGGTCACCATGCATACGGTCAAGCCCAGGCCGGCCCGCAATCCGAGGAGCAGCCGGTCAAAATCCGCCGCCCCGAGGGGATCAAGCCCGGCTGTAGGCTCGTCCAGCAATAGAATCGCCGGGTCTAAAGCCAGCGCTCTGGCCAGGCCGGCGCGTTTTTTCATCCCCCCGGATAATTCTCCGGGATACAAGTCATAAGCGGAAAGAGGCAGACCCACCAAATCCAATTTCATAAGGCTTATCGCCTCCCGCATGGATTTGGAAACAGAGGTGAACTCGCGTAGCGGGAAGGCGATATTTTCTCCCACAGTGAGAGAGGAAAAGAGCGCGCCGTCTTGAAAAAGTACTCCCCACTGTTTTCGAATCCGTTTTTTTTTCTCTTCGGAAGCGGTGTTCATATTCACGCCCATGACGAAAATTTCACCGGCGGAGGCATGATGCAGACCGAGAATAGTGCGTAAAAGTATCGATTTACCTGTGCCCGAGCCGCCGATTATACCCAATATTTCTCCCTTGCGGATGTCAAGATCAAGATTTTCATGCACTACAAGGGTATTGAAACGGTTGTCTACGCGATGTAAACGGATAATCGCCTCAGAAGAGGAAGAAGCCGAAACATCCGCTATGGGTAAGGCCTCATCCATCGCGTCAGACTCCCAGCGCGGTGAAGAAAATGGCAAAAAGCGCGTCAAGCAGGATTATGAGAAAAATAGCCTGCACTACGGATATAGTGGTGAGAAAGCCCACGGATTCAGCCCTGGATGTCGCCTGTAATCCTTGAAAACAGCCTATCAGGCCGATTACCACGGCAAAAAAGGGGGTTTTCGCAAGACCCACGGTAAAATTTCGCAATTCGGCGACGGCATGGAGTTCGCTGATAAAAGTATTGATACTCATTCCCATAGTATACCATATGGCTACAGCTCCGCCTGAAAGAGCCGAAAGATCAGCCACAAGCACAAGCATGGGAAGGCTTATAAGTAATGCGAGCACTCGCGGCGCGACCAACAGGGTATTGGGCTCAAGACCCATGGAAAGCATGGCGGCGACTTCCCCATTGGCGACCATGGCGCCGATTTGGGCGGTGAAAGAAGAGCTTGAACGCCCGGCCACGACAATGGCGGTGATAAGAACCGCCATTTCACGCAAAATCGTCACTTCTAAAAGCTTGACGGCGAAAATTTGGGCGCCGGCGAAGCGGGAAAGCTGTTCCGCGCCCATATAGGCGACTACCATGCCGATGAGAAAGGTCAGCAGGGAAACGATAGGCACGGCCCGTATCCCTGTCTGTTCCACGTGAAAAAACAGGGAGGTCCAGCGCATAAGACGGGGGCGAAACAGCAGGCCGGCGGCGATGAAGAGAAAGTGTCCCATAAAACCGATGAGCCGGCCGAGAAAGTTTATTTGCCGGCAAACCGCCAGACCGACGGCATTCAGAAAGCGCAGGAAGAAACACGCCTTTGCATCCGCCCTTTCGGCATCTTGCTCCCTTGAGATGAGGCGGGAGGCTTGCAACAGGTTGCGGTGGCTGCCGTTGTCGCTTATGATCTCGCATGTTTTCCCCCGCTTCTGGGCATCCTCCGCAATCAGGTTGACCAGCAGGGCTCCCGCTGTATCCAGACGGGTCACGGCGGTCAAATTAATAACAATCGGCGCGCGGGCGTTTCGGACAGCCTCGCGCGCCGCCTCTTCCACCGCGTTCAGACAGTATACGATCAAAGCGCCGGAAAAATGAAAACTTTCCTTGCTGCCTGTTCTGATTACATCAAAAGCAAGAGTGTCCTCTCGGGAAGAAAGAGAGGAAAAAAGGCCGTCGGGAGGCGGAAAATCGAATTCTGCGGTCAATCGCCGCGCATCCGCTCAACGCACAACATCATCGTACCAAGGGTCGTCAAAGCCATCTATCAGTTGATAACTTTTTACGCCCAGCCAAAGGCCGGATTCATCCACAACGGGATCATCCGCAGAAAGCAATGTGCCTGTTATTTCCACATTGGCATTGATATTGTTCAGCAGACCGATACCCGCTCCTTTATGCAGGATATGGTACCGTGTTCCGTCATCAGTGACCACGATCACCTTGGCCGTCATATCGTCCTTGCAGGACGTTTTCGGCAAAGCCTGCACGTAACCGCGAATAATAACTGCATCCTGGGCGTTCATACTGATTGATCGTTAAAAAGTATAAAAATTGTTGTAATCCCGTAACTGCATTGTCTATGCCACGACGGATGAGGCTTGTACAGCATTTTTTACGCGGGACTGCGAGCAAGGCCCACCTTGGGAATCCCCCGGCAAGACATGTGAAATGCTCTACCTCCATGCTTCGGCAAAGGCTCTTTGAAAATTCTCCCAGGAAACTTCTTCAAAACCTCCCTGCCTGGGGGTAAAGATCATCATCTGCTGCGTGGCCACTCCCTCGCGCCATCGTATGGGCGCCATACTCCAGTCGATGGAAATGCCCTGTAACGCGGCATTGACGTTTTCCGGCGTCCATTGTTCGTTTAAACCCAAGGCAATGGATGCGCGGGCAAAATCAGCTCCAAGACCCACCCAAAAATCCGCCGGCCCTTTGCCCGCAGCAGCCAGACTCGACTGAAGCTTTTCCCCCGCCGCGGTTGGTCTGGCACTGTTCCATGAACCGGGAAAAATCGCGAGTCCGTAATACTGCGGGCTCATAACGCTGTTGCCGGCGAGACCTTGCTCCCATAGAGACGTGCCCATGAGCACTTGGCGCGTTTCATTATAGTAGAAAAAATTGGGCACTATGGCTTCCATATTTTTCCATGTGTCGGGCAGAAATACAGCCTGGAA
The DNA here is from genome assembly GCA_031279825.1 of Desulfovibrio sp. Taxonomy (GTDB): domain Bacteria; phylum Desulfobacterota; class Desulfovibrionia; order Desulfovibrionales; family Desulfovibrionaceae; genus Frigididesulfovibrio. The sequence goes on from JAITHT010000074.1 coordinate 53,403, forward strand.
GCTGGTGCCCGCGTTATTGGCGCTCACCAGATTGCTGGCCGCGGCCATCCAGTTGTTGGAATCACCGGGGGCATAGGATGCCTTGACGATTTTTTTGACTCCGCCCAGGGCGTTAGCCCGTTCTTCAAACAGAGCGCTCATACGCTGGCCGAAATTTTCTTCCGGATAGAACAACCCGTAACCTCTGATGCCGAGACGCGACGTAAAGGCAAGCAGGGAATCAACCTGATCTTGCGCGCTGGAGAAAAAACGCCAGGCAACGCGGCCTTCGTCGCCGTCTTCAAGCTTGGGCAAAAAGGTTAACAGCGCCCGGCGCTGGGTCAGCCCTTGGGACTTTGCCCTGACATAATCATCTCGGCGTAAAGGCCCCCCTATAATCGTGATATTTTTGGGCAAGGCATTTACGCTGGCTATCCAGTCGGGCTGATCAGAATCAATGACGATGAGGGAAACGGTGTTGCCGGTAGCGGAAATTTCGTCACACACGATCCGGGCGCCCATGGCGATTTTGCCGGATATCGCGGTATACTGTCCCCCTTGGGGCAATATCAATACCACCGGCTTGCCCGCAATGGGCCCGAGGGGAGGCGCCTGCCCGGCCACGTGAAAAGAAAGCGCGCTTTCCGCCGGAGCCCCGTTGAACAAGGACGTGTCCGCAAGGCGGGCTTCTTTGTTCAGAGAGTCAAGGGCCGCTTCGGCTTCCTGGCGTGTCGCCTGATCCCGCGTCTGGCGGAGCAAGGCATCAATAAGGATTATATTGTAAGGAAAGCGGATACGATTTTCCGGGGTGGGAACGAAAGAGATTAAAGCGACGGCTTCAGGCGAAGCCCGTTTGAGTTCCATGGCCAACCGGCCTTCAATGAGAGCTTTATCTTCTCTCTTATGTGCGGATGCGTAGATGCTTTCCAGGGCCGCCGGACTTTGCCCCAGTTCCTTGTCTTCCCATTGACGCACGGCAAGAACAACGCCGGCTATGGCGCGCGTTATAGAGGGACGGGCGGCGTCCTGATAGACATCGTCGGCGCGAGTACGGGCGTCATGGGATGATAAGGAACGCAGGGCACGGCACCAGATATCCTGCCACTCTTTACGAGCGTCAGCGCCGGGTTCGGCGTCTTTCCAACTGTCCAGTCCGCTGACGGCAACACTGGGATGGTTGTTGTGCAGCGCCGACGCGGCTAAAAGACGTCCGGCTTCAGCCCGGTCCTGCGTGCTGAGCCCGCCTTCAGACGCCAGAAGGCGCAAGGCGATGGCTTCCGCATTACCGTAGTCTCCTTTGAGAAAGGCACTACGGCCTTCATCAAGGGGGTTGAGCATTACGGGCGAAGCATGGTCGCCGCCTTCCGCGGTGCCCGGAAGGATGTGCTTGATACAGCCGTTCAGGCTCGTCAGGAAAAGGAAAAAAAGAACCAGACCGAAACCGGCCGGCCATAAGGGTTTGGGCAAAGCAGTCATAGGTGTTCAGTAGACCCGCGGTTAAAAATCGGCAGAATTAATAGTAACAAAGCCGCATAGACGCGTTGCACAGTCTGCGGTATGAACGAGCATTAGAGCAGAGTAACTTTGAAACGTCTCACTCGTCGCCCTCGGCGAAAACAAGTTCCGCCCACTCCTCGTGCACGTAACCGGCGCTTACGCTGCCGGTTGACGAGCATTTTCAAAGTGAAAATACTCTAATATACTCTCCATAGACGAGGCTTCCTTGTTCCATATCTTGCTTTTACGCCCATGGCAACTGCCCGAGCATCTCAAAACAGAAGGCTGTCCCGACATATCCTTTGCACAGCATAAAGCGTTCACAAAGGTGGCGGCATCGCTTTCGATTCTGAATCGGCGATTTCACGCGTAAGGGTTACGGCTCAGTTGAAATATCGCAATAGCGGATCTTCATTGGAAAAGATAATTCTTGTATTTTCTTTAAAAGCATTACTATATACTTCCAAGCTTTTAGAAAATTCATAAAATTCAGAGTCAGCGGACAATGCGTCCGCAAAAATTTTGATCGCTTTTGCATCGGCGCTTCCTCGAATAAGAATGCTTTCTCTGGTGGCATTGGCAAGAATAATGTCCCGCTGCATTTCCGCCTCAGAGCGGATTCTTCTGTCTTCAGACTCTCCTTCGGAACGGTATTTGTTCGCCATGCGTTTTCTTTCGGCATTCATCCGGTTAAAGATGGCCTGACGGTTCGGCAGGTCCGTCCGTTTGATGCGCACGTCAATTATGGCGACGCCATATTCTTCAGCCTGCTTGTTGGACTTTTGCAAAACCTCTTCCATGATGGCGGTGCGCTTGGTGTATACCACCTCATTCAATTCCTTGCTGCCTATGGCGCTGCGAAGTTGAGAATAGACGATGCTGCGCAGGCGTTCCGCAGCGACTAATTCCGAGCGGAGCTTGCGATAGAAAATCAAAGGATCGGTGATTCTCCAACACGCATAGTTGTCTATTTCGAAGGTCTTTAAATCAGCCGTCAAGCTGTATGTCTTTGGTATGTCAAATACCAGTATCCGGTTTTCCAGAAAAACCGCGCTTTGCACAAAAGGCAGCTTAAAATTGATGCCTGGAGCGCGGACAGGGGCGATCGGTTCCCCGAGTTGCAGAACAAGGGCGCGCTGGTTTTCTCCAACGAAAAACATACTCTGGCTGGCGAGAACCCCGAGGATTACCGCGCACGTGAGGCCGGCTATGAAAAAACGATTCATCGTGCACCCCCTCCCTGACTCTCGCCGGAGCCTTTCGCCGATTTGTCGAAAAGAGGAGCGTTCTGCTCAAGGTTCAATAAAGGCAACACGCTTCCTTTAGCCGTTTTGGAAAGCACGAACTTCTGGGCTCCCGCTGAAGAGAGAATATTCTGCATCGCTTCAAGGTACATGCGTTTTTTCGTTATCTCTTTGGCTCTGCTGAACTCTTTGACCATAGAGGTAAAGCGTCCGGCCTCGCCTTCCGCAGATTGCGTGACCATCTGGGCATAGGCTTGGGCGCCGTTGACTATGCTGACGGCCGTACCGTTGGCGACAGGCACTATCTCCATGCGGTACGCCTCCGCCTGGTTGATAATACGCACTTTATCCTCACGGGCGCTGGCCACGTCCTTAAAGGCGGCCTCGACCTCTGACGGAGGCTGCACGTCAAGTAATTGCACCGCATGAATCCGGACCCCTATGTTATAATTGGCAAGTATATTTTCCAAAACTCCGAACGCGTCCGCTTGTACTTCTGAGCGTCCGGCGGTGAGGATGGAGTCGATGTTGCTGCGGCCGATTACTTCCCGCATAGCCGCTTCAGCCGCGATGGCAATGGTTTTGTCGGGTTCTTTTACGTTAAAGAGATACTTGCGCGCATCGCTGATGCTGTATTGTACGTTGAATTGCATATGCACGATGTTTTCATCTCCCGTGAACATGCTGGATTCTTCCGCCTTGCCCTGGGAGAGCTTGGCGACCTCGGAACTTTGTCCGATAATAATAGTGCGTAATAATTGAGTGTTGATAATCTCCGCATACTCCAGAGGATAGGGTAGGCGGTAGTGCGGACCGTCGCCCACCTGGCGTTCATATTGGCCGAAACGGGTAATCACCCCGACCTCGCCAGGGTTGACGATAAAAATGCCGGAAGCCAGCCAAAGGAGAAGAGCTATTATCAGCACGGAACCCAAGGGTATCCCCGCGCTGAAATATTTGGACAGGAATCCGCCAATCTGGAAACCCCGGAAGGGATCTTCCGGCTCTTCCCCTTGCGGTGGGGGAGGAGTCTGCCTTTGCCGCTTTTCTTGTAATTTTTCCCAGTCCCAATTCATAATAGTTCACCGTAAAATAGAATATACGCCGAAGGCGGCTGGTTTCAAGATGGTCGATCAATCAAGCAGGTATCTGCGTAAAGTGCCCAGCACCTCATCCAGATTCAGCGGCTTGCCCACATGCCCGTTCATTCCTACCTCAAGGCATTTTTCGATATCGTCACGAAATACATTAGCGCTGAGCGCAATGATGGGGATACTTCCCGCTTCGGGAATATCCATGGCCCGGATGCGGCGCGTGGCCTCATAGCCGTCCATTTCCGGCATTTGCAGATCCATGAAAATCATCTTGTATTTCGCGGGCGCCTCGGAGAACATGTCGACAGCCTGCACGCCGTTTTCCGCGCAGTCAACGGCGAGCATAGTGGATTCCAGTAGCGCCAGCATGATCTCCCTGTTGATTTCTATATCTTCAACCAACAGGATGCAGTGGCCTTCAAAGCGGTCCTGGTCCTGGGGCTGAACAAGCGGGTCTTCTTCTATATGAACATATTCCTTGATACATTCGGTAACGGTCGAAGGGAAGAGCGGTTTTTGCAGAAAGGAGTTCACTCCGGCGTTTCTGGCTTCGTTTTCCACGGCGTTAAGTTCCGCGGCCGATATGAGGACAATGATAGAGTGGTCGGCGTCATATTCCCTGAGCTTGCGGGACAGGACAACGCCGTCCATATCGGGCATTTTCCAGTCAATAAAATACAGATCGTAGTTCCCTTTTTCCTCAATAAGGCGAAGGGCGTTCGCACCGCCGCTCGCGGTGTCGCAGAGAAAACCCGCTTGCGCGGCGAGTTCCTGAAATAATTCCAGGGTCACCGGTTGATCATCCACCGCCAGCACTCGTAGGGGCATTCCCTGGGCATGGGACAGAGAAAGCGGGGAGGGATCGCTTTCCTCCGCGTGTTCAAGCGACATGGTAAAGGCAAAAGTAGCGCCTTTGCCGAGTTCGGATTCAATCCAGATTTTGCCGCCCAACATCTTGACGATATACTTGGATATGGCGAGTCCGAGACCGGTGCCGCCGAACTTGCGCGATGTGCTGGTTTCCGCCTGCGTAAAAGAAGAAAATAAGCGCTGCTGCTGTTCCGGGCTGAGGCCGATGCCCGAGTCCGTCACGCTTATCTGGATCGTACAACGGTTGTTTTCTTCTTTTTCTTTTTCTTTTTCTTCTTCTGCTTCTTTCAGCCGGGCATCCAGATGAATGGAGCCCTGTTCAGGGGTAAACTTCACGGCGTTGCCAAGCAAATTGGTGATGACCTGCGCAATGCGCTGATCATCACCGTGCAGGCAACGGGGTATGTTGCCGTCAATATGCACGGTGAAACGCTGGTGTTTTTCCGCTATACGGAAATTGACCACATTGGCGACATGCTGGAGCGTTTGTTCCAGGTTGAAGGAAGCGTTCGAAAGCTCAAGCTTGCCGGCCTCTATTTTTGCCATGTCCAAAATATCGTTGATAACTCCCAGCAAATGGGATGAGGCGCTTTCTATCTTGCCGAAGCAATAGTCTTTACGCTCCAGGCTGACCGCGGATTTCCCCATTATGGTCATGCCTATGACGGCGTTTAACGGCGTACGTATCTCATGACTCATATTGGCTAAAAATTCACTTTTGGCCTTGGACGCGGCCTTGGCCGTCGTGACCGCGTCCTGCAGCTGCTCCTGAAGCGCGATCATGTCGGTAATGTCGTCAGCACTGCCCACAACGCCCATCAGATTCCCTTTTCCGTCATGCAAAGGCGAGGTATGACAGCGGAATTTGCCGTTATCAATGGGGCTTATCCAATCTTGCGGGCCTTCGCGCAGGGTTTTTTCCACGTATTCGATAATATCAAGATGACGGTTTTTCTGTTTCGCCAAACTGAGGGGCTTGCCCTCCAGAAAATCGGGAGTGACGCCGATTTTTTTCAGATACAGACCGTTGAACGTGGTAATGATGCCGTGAATATCGACACTCCAGATAACGCCGGTATAATTGGTTATTACCGCGTGCAGCTTGGCGATGTTATCTCTCAGGAGTTTGTCCGATTGATCCGGCTCCGCCGGTATTGCCGCGCCGGCATGGGGATCGTTATCGCGACGCGCAAGGAACCGGTATAACCACAGGATCGTCCCGCAACAGGCAAGCGCGACGGCCGTGCGGTGAAGGACTACTTGCGTTCCGGCAAAAATGAAGAGAGTCAGGGAAGCGCCCAGAAGCAACGGGATGGCGACGGAAAGTTGAAAATCTTTTTTCATGCAAGGCTCTTAGAAAATGGCGCTATGAAATTGAAGATTCGCTCCGAAAAATACGCGTGTGATACCCTTCGTCGCGCATTTTGCACATTAGGCTATAGCAGGGGAAATTACAACTTCTTTCCGTTTCGCGCGGCGCATCAGTTTGCCGATCCCTTTGCGCAGTTTGCCTGTTTCTCTATAGGGGAGGAATGTAGACGCCGCGCCCTTCAATATCATGGTGGACGGCCAAGGTCGCCTGACCTTTTTTGATCGCGAATGGGTATCCGACACAGACGTTCCGCTGCCCTGCATATTTTTGCGCGCTCTGTATGCGTGTTTCCTTCGGTTCGGCCCCACGGCTGAACCGAAGGAAACGGTATGCGCGGCATTTTGGCCCTTGCTGGAGAAGTTGGCGCGGCTGCTGGAACTGCCCCTCGACGGAGGAAGCATGCAAGAGTACCTTGCGCAGGCACTGAAACTGGATATATTCCTCTCTGGCAGAGAGTTTCCGGTGGAGGATCTGAACGCTCTGCGTCTGTCCGTCATGCCCCGCGTCGCCGCAATCCCGGCCGAGGAACTGGAGTGGACAAAACGCGCCCTGAACGAAATGATGCTGTGCATGCAACGGCTGCAGGGACGGAGAACATCGCCTGACAAATAGATTCCGGCATGGCTGCGTCATACGATACATGCGCCTTACAATCTGATATTATCCTTGACAGGCAGAAAAAATTTTACTATCCGATTCATACTGACATCAAAAACCCCGCCTTCTGTCCTTTCACGTGAGGGCGCGTTCGCGCGTCTCTCTGCAATGTATTAAGATTAAGGAAAGTGCATCATGCGACATGCTTTCCGCGCCGTTATTTCAAGTGTTCTATGCCTGCTTGCCGTACCGGCCTTTTGTCTCCGGGGCTATACGGAGGACAAGGGGATGGGGGGGGGCGCTTCCGAACCATATACGAAACGAGGCTCTGAAACCGCGGGGAATACTCCCCTTCCGCGTACCGCCCCGCCCTACTCCCTGCTTCAACTCTCTCGTCAATCCGGTATCCGGCGGGCGAATTCCGTTTCTCTCACGCACGGATGGGTCAAGGTGGAATCGGGAAGCCGCCAGGCATATGTGGGCATTCACGGAGGAACAGCCCCCCTGAGCCTGATGCATTCCGCGGACGGCATGCTGATTGCCTTTACCGGCCAGACCGGCAACGACTTCATGCAGGTATTGAAAGGCGGCAACGCCAGCCGTGCCGTGACCGACCATACGGATCACGACGCCGCGGACAATACCTCCCCGCTCTCGCGTGCGTCCGAAAAATCGGAACAAACTCCGGCCCGGACCGCGTCGCTTGCTGTCCAGCGTCCGACGCTTTCTGCCGCCGTCAGCCAAGGTTCCGAAAACAACGGCGTCACCCCCGCGTTTCCGGTGAGGGCGGAACAGCATCCCGCGACTGTCAAATCGACCGTTTCTCCTATGCTTGCCGGGATTGACGGCGCAGACAGGGTTGATGGAAAAACTTCCGATAATCTTGCCCTCCAGGCATTTCCCGCGGATAGGCCCGCTACGGGCGCCGCAACCGCGAATACGCCAGGGGCGGCGATTCCTTCCGCTGGAAAAGGCCCAAAAAGCCCGGATGCGCGCGTTTTTTCAGCGGCATCCCCTGTTGACGAAAAAAGCTCTCCCGCCGGCGGAACGGTCCTGATTTTTGCTTCCAGCGAGCAGACATCCAGCATGAAAGGCGGCTCGTCCGAGGGATATCTTCCCTTTGGCCTGACCCCTTCGGCAAACGTATTCCCCAAAAACTCTCCGTCAACCACCTCTTTTTCCCCCCAGGGCAAGCCTTTAAAGTTGGGAAGTTACCAACGTCTTCTTGCCTATTCCGGGAAAATGTGATCCGTGTGCAACACAAGCGTCAGCAAATAAAGATCTTTAGGGTTGCGCCCTTTTTTCAATCGCCTTTGCAAAAACGCCGAATTTGAGGGATACGCGTGAGCGGCCATTCGCGCGAAATCGGACGAGTGCGGCGGCAACATCCGGTCGGGCGGCATTCCGCCTGTCTCCAAACACAATACACACTGTCGCGCGGTAAATTTTCGGAGTATCATCATCCACAAGCGAGGATCCCATGTCCATGCGAGTTGTCGTCATCGGCGCCGTCGCCCTCGGTCCCAAAGCGGCCAGCCGCTTCAAGCGCCTTATGCCTGAGGCGGAAGTCACGCTTGTTGATCAATCCTCACGCATCTCGTATGGAGGATGCGGCATTCCCTATTATATTTCCGACGAAGTCAACCGGATTGAGGAATTGCAGACAACGCCGTACGGCACCATACGCGATGCGGCTTTTTTCAAGACCCACAAAGGGGTTGTCGCGTTGACGCAAACCCGGGCCACGGCCATTGATCGCCCGGCCAAACGGGTAACCGTCGAAGATCTCGTTACCGGCAAACCCTCCGTTCTTCCCTATGACAAGCTGGTTCTGGCCCTCGGCAGTTCTCCCAGATTCCCCCCTGTTCCCGGCATTGAACTGGCAGGCGTCAGCCCGGCCACAAATCTGGAAGAAGCCGAACGCATCAAAAACGCCGTATCCACCGGAGGAGTCAAAAACGCCGTTGTCGTGGGCGGCGGTTTCATCGGTCTGGAACTGGCTGTCGCTCTTGGCGATATGTGGGGAATCCCGACTTCCGTGGTGGAAATAGCCGGGCAGATACTCCCTGGCTTTCTTTCTCCCTCTTTGGCCCGTATGGCGGGAAAAGACCTGTCGGACAACGGCATCACGGTGTATGTCCGAGAAAAGGTCCTGCGATTCGAAGGCAAGGGGGGAAGGGTGGCCAGGGTTGTAACCGATAAACGGGAATTGTCTGCCGATTTGGTGGTTATGTCCACGGGTATACGCCCTAATACGGAACTTGCCGGAGCCGCCGGACTCACCCTGACGGATCAGGGACTCATCGTGGTGGATGAGTATTTGCGGACATCTGATCCCGATATTTACGCCGGCGGGGATTGCGTCAGCATCATCAATCTTGTGACCGGCAAACCCGGCTGGTATCCTTTGGGTTCCATGGCCAACCGTCAAGGACGGATTATCGGCACCAACCTGGCGGGCGGAGACGCCGCATTCCCCGGAGCCGTGGGCTCCTGGGGGGTGAAGCTGTTCGCCCAAAGCGCCGCCGGTGCCGGTCTGAATATCGAAAACGCTTTGCGCGAAGGCTTTGACGCTATAAATGTGCATGTCGAGCAGATCGACAGGGCACATTTCTATCCGGATAAAAATGTAATGGCCCTGGAAATGGTCGTGGAAAAATCCACGCGCCGGATCCTCGGGATCCAGGGGATGAACGCCAACGGCGACGCTCTGGCGTCCAGGATTAACGCCGTGGTTCCTCTGCTCTCGCGCAGGGGAGAAGTCGCGGACGTCTCCAATCTTGAGGTTCTCTATTCTCCTCCCTTTGCCGCGGCCATGGACATTGTCAATGTCGCGGGCAATGTGGCGGAAAACATTCTTGAGGGGCGCCTCGTACCCGTCAATCAGGAGGAGTTCGAAAAACTCTGGGCCGCCCGCGACAAGGAGGAGGTCTATTTTATAGACACCCGGGTGAGCCGCGATGCCGAACCCTTTGTCCGTAAGTATCCGAAGCACTGGCGCGCTATTCCCCAGGACGAGATCAGCAGGCGCCTGGAGGAGATCCCCGGGGATAAACCCATTATCCTCGTTTGCAACACCGGTCTTCGTTCCTTTGAAGCCCAACTTGCCCTCAGGGTCCACGGAGTGCGCGACACGCGTTCACTGCTTGGCGGCGTGTCCGGCGTTAAACGTTCAGGCGTCGATATATAACATGAAGTCATAACATGAAGTCATTTCATAATTCACTATGAAATGACTTCATGTGTGGTGTCTCAGAAATTTGCTTACAAATTTCTGAGAAGATCGCAAGCCGAAAAACGTGATTTTCGGCTTGCTCTCGCCGCCCTCGGCGAAAACATGTTTCGCCCGCTCCTCGTGCGCGAGAGCCGACGCTTACGCTGCCGGTCGGCACTCTGCACCGCCGTGCCGTCTTCAAAAAGTTTCCAAAGAAGGCGAGACAAGCCACGGGCCAAGCAGACTCTGCCCCTGGGAGGCAGAGGAGGCATGCGGACGTTTGTCGGGCAGCAAAGTAACGCGACGTCCGGAAATTCTCAGACGATCTTGCGCCAGCCATTGCAGGGCTTGCGGATAGATGCGGTACTCAAGGGAATGGATGCGGGGCATGAGGTTTTCCAGGGTATCGCTGGAATTAATCGGCGCGGCGGCCTGAATGATTACCGGTCCGTTATCCATAACCTCATCGACAAAGTGCACGGTCACTCCGGTAATGCGCGCGCCGTAAGCGAGAGCGTCGCCGCCCCCCCGAACGCCGGGGAAGCTCGGCAGCAACGATGGATGAATATTGAGAATACGCCCGGGAAAGGCCTGGATGAACATTGAAGAAAGCAGGAGAGTATAGCCTGCCAGCACTACGGTATCGGCGCCGGCATTCCGGATGACGGTCAGCATGGCCTTGTCGAATTCTTCACGGGAAACGAAATCGCGATGACTCCTGCTCCAGACGGGGATGTCGCGTTTACGGGCCTTTTCCAGCACCGGAGCATCCGATTTGTTGGAAAGGATGATACGCACGCGGGCATCAAGCCTGCCTTCTTCACTGGCGTCAAGAATAGCGCTGACGTTGCTCCCGGTTCCCGACGCCAGCACGGCGATTTGCAAAGTCATAGGGTCTCCTTTTATCTGACGGGTAAATTTCTTACGAAATCGTTGCAAGGCGGAGCTTTCCTTATAGGCCCCCCTTTACCGCAGACTATAGTATATAACATTTGTAACGAATGGGAAGAGGAGGAGAAAAAAAGAGGATAATTCTCCGGCCAAGGTCACTCCCTGTGCAAGGAGATCAAAGCGCCCGCATGAGACAGGGCGCGGGAAAGCCGCTCAACAGATTCCCGACGCCCGAGAACCTCCATAATATCGGCAAGATCCGGCCCGCTGCCCGTCCCCAGAAGGCAGACACGCAGGCCAGGAGCGATAAGCTTGAGCTTTACCCCGCTTTCTTCCACATAGGCATGAATACAGCGGCGCAAAGCTTCCTTATGAAAATCCTCAAGAGTCCCCAAGCGCTCGCGCAGGGCGGCCACATGAGCCGTACCCTCGGCGGAAAGAAACTTGGCCGAGGCAGCGGGATCATGGACGATATCCGCAGCCTTGAGAAGCAAAGGACGCATTTGTCCGGCAAGTTCGGCAAGCGTGTCGACGCGCGGCTGATACAAAGGGATGCAGCGCATTATATGATCGGTGTCGTCAACGGGAATCCCCTCCCGGCGGAGAAAAGGAAGCAGACGGGGGAGCATCTCTTGAGAAGATAAGGCGCGCAGATGCTGGGAATTGACCCAGAGGAGTTTTTCAGGATCAAAAGAAGCGGCGGCGCTATTGAGACTGGCGCCGTTAAAGTGCGCGATCAGCTCTTCCCGGTTGAAAATCTCCTGGTCCTTATGGCTCCAACCCAAGCGAACGAGATAATTCACCAGGGCTTCAGGGAGCAGGCCGTCCTTCTCGTATTCAATGACCGCTTTGGCGCCGTGACGTTTGGACAATTTTTGGCGATCAGGTCCGAGAATCATGGGCACATGCCCAAAAACAGGAAGAGCCGCGCCGATAGCCTGATAAATGAGGATTTGCCGGGGAGTGTTGTTGAGATGATCATCGCCCCGGATGACGTGGGAAATATTCATGGAGACGTCATCCACCACCACGGCGAAATTATAGGTGGGCGCGCCGTCCGCCCGGCGCAGAACCATGTCGTCAAGCTCGTTGACGTCAAAGCTCACCGTTCCCTTGACCATATCCTCAAATACAATTTTGCCTGACGGGGGAACCGCCAACCTTACGGCGTGCCCCGGTCCCGGACCAAGGCCGAGCGCGCGGCAACGGCCGTCGTAACGGGGTTTTTCTCCGGCGGCTCTCGCCTTGTCGCGCATGGCTTCGACTTCCTCGGGACGACATCGACACCAATAGGCGTCCCCACTCTTGAGCAGACGCTCAATATATTCGTCATACAAGGAAAAACGCCGGGTCTGGTAGACCGGTGCGCTGTCCGCATCCAGACCGAGCCAGCTCATGGAAGCCAGGATGGAGTCGGTATACTCCTGCCGCGAACGTTCGGTATCCGTGTCTTCTATGCGAAGAACAAAGCGCCCGCCGTAGTGGCGAGCCAGCAGCCAGCAAAAAACGGCAGTGCGCGCGCCGCCTATATGCAAATGGCCTGTGGGGCTGGGAGCAAAACGGGTGACGACACGGGGGGAGGGCATGGAGGGCATGGCGTATATATCCTTGAATAACGCGGCTGCAACTGCGGCGCGCAGTATCGTTCTGTTCAGCGGCAAACGCGTATTATTTTGAAAATATTATTTTTTAAGATGAAGCACTACCTATCTTTGTACGCCGAAACCGGGAATGCGGCATTTTTTCTCCAGCCGATCAAGCGCCCATGAGGCAAGAGTGGTCATGGCCAAATAATACATGCCGGCGGTAAAATAAATTTCAATATAATGAAAGGTGCGGGCGGTCAGTTCCTTGGCCTGCCCCGTCAGTTCGATAAAGGTGAGAACGTAGGCCAGAGAGGAATATTTAATCAGATAGATGACTTCATTGCCGCAACCGGGCAGTGCCCGGCGTACCGCCTGGGGAATGACTATGTAAAGAATCATATCCACAGCGCTGAAGCCGAGGGCGCAGGCGGCCTTGATCTGCCCCTGGCGAATGGAGAGCAAAGCGCCTCTGACATGTTCCGACTGGTAGGCCGTGCTGCACAGGATAAAGCCCAATACTGCCGCCTGATAGGCGGAAAAGCGTATTCCCCATTTGGGCAGGGCGTAATAGAGAAAGTATAACTGCAACAAAAGAGGAATACCCCGGAATACGGCCACATAGGCGTCGGCCAAACGGCGCAGCGGCGAACAGGCGTATACGCGGAGCGTCCCCACCAGCACGCCGCCGACAAAGCCGATCACGGAGGAAGGCGCAATCAAGGACAGACTGAGCAGTAACCCTTCATTCAGAGCAGGAATAATCCTGTTCCAAAACATATCGGCATCTAACACGCGCCTTCCTCCGCAGCCAGTTTGCAGAAAAACGCCCGGGTACGGGTATTGCCGCCGGAGGCAAGAAGTTCGGCGGGCGCGCCGCGTTCGATTATCTCTCCCCTGTCCATAAACAGTATCTCCGTGGCCAACGCCCGGGCGAATTCCATCTGATGGGTGGCCAGGATCATGGTCATGCCGCCCCTGGCCAATTCACGGATGACGGCCGAGACCTCGCCTACCAGTTCGGGATCAAGGGCGGAAGTGGGCTCATCAAGCAAAATGACTTCCGGATCCATAGCCAACGCTCTGGCAATAGCCACTCGTTGCTTCTGGCCGCCGGAGAGTTGCGCCGGATATACGGATGCGCGCCGGGAAAGCCCCACGCGCTCGAGCTCTTCCATAGCCCGCAAAGCGGCGGCGCCTCTGTTCATGCCCTTGACCTTGACCAGGGCGATGCTGACGTTTTCCTGGACGGTCAGGTGATCGAACAAATTGAAATCCTGGAAAATCATGCCGACACGTTCGCGCAGGGCATACAACTCGCGCTTGACAGAAGGGGCCACAGGCGTCCCGTTGAGAAAAAGAACGCCCTCGTCCGGAGGAATAAGATAATTAATGCATTGCAGAAAGGTGCTTTTTCCCGCGCCTGAAGGGCCTATGAGCACTTTCATCTCGCCTTTGTTCACGCGCAGCGACACATCATTGAGAATACGCTTGCCGCCGAGGCTTTTACAGAATCCTCTGGCTTCAAGAACCGCCGATCCGGAAGTGATATGCGTCGTCATGGACTTATCTTATACATGAGTATAGCCGGGAATGCGCAACGTCTTTTCCAACCGGCGCAGGCCGCGCACGCCCAGAATAGTTATGATGAAATACAGCAGGGCCGCCGTCACATAAAAGGCGGTATATTCAGCGGTGCTGGTGGCAATGGCCTTGGTGCGGGACATGAGTTCCATGGTCCCGAGCACGGATACCAGGGCAGAGTCCTTGAGCAGAATGGAATACTCGTTGGACAACCCCGGGATGGAAAGACGCAGGGCTTGCGGCAGAATAACATGCATGACGGCAACGGAGTCTCGCATGCCCAAAGCCCGTGCCGCTTTGAGCTGGCCGGCAGGCAGGGAATTGATGGCCCCTCGAAAAATCTGGCTCTGATACGCGGCGCTGGTCAAGCCCAGGACTATACAGGAAGCGGCGAAGGGAGAAAGCTCGAAGCTGACGGAGAATTCACGGCCGGCAAGATTGAAATGCAACGAGCTTACCTGATACGCCAGACCGAAATAAAAAAGATACAACAGCACCAGAATGGGTACGCCGCGGAAAAACCAGACATACAGACCGATGGCGCGTCGGAGAATGCTTCCTCCGTGCGTTTGTCCAACCGCCATAGGCACGCCCAGCAGCAAGCCCAGCAGCATGGCGCACAGCACAGTGCCGGCGGTAATGCCCGCGCCTTGCAGAATGAAAGGCATCGCTCCAAAAACAGTCTCAAGACTTTCTTGCATACGCGTCCCGATGGCTCAGACGACTGCGGGGATTTTCAGAGACCCTCGACACGAAAATCAATGCCGCCCCGGTAAATCACCGGGGCGGTAGGACAGCGTTTCTCTCGGCGCGCGGGGGAGTCCGCAATGCCGGGAAACCACCGGGAATTCCCCAGGCAACGGCGCGCCGCCATCCATCATTGTGAGCCAACGCTGATATATTTGGCTTTCAAGCTTTCCCAGAAAGGATCTTTTCTCAGCAATTCATAGCCTTTGTTAATCTTTTCACGCAGTTCTCCGTCTTCATTGCGGGTGGCTACGCCGAAATCATCGGGCTCGGCAAAATCTCCGACAACCTTGATGGGTTTCTTTCCTTTATGTATAGCCTCGTCCGCCGGGGCGGAGTCAATGGCGGCGCCGTCAATACGGCCGTTTATCAGATCTTCAACGGCCAAGGGAGGAGAATCGTAAAACTTCAAACTGAAGTTGGCTTCCCTGTTGTTGTCCAGCATGGACTTAAGCAATTCAGCCTCATTGGTGCCGGCCTGTACGCCCAGGGTTCTCCCTCCCGTCAGCAGGTCGGTCTTACTGAGCAGGCTATCATTAAGCACCAGCAGATACTTACGCACCCTCCAGTACGGATCGGAAAAAGTGATCAGCTTTTGCCGTTCCGGGGAAATGCTCATGCCGGAACAGACCATATCTATCTTTTTCGCCAGTAAACTGGGAATGATGCCGTCCCAGTCCATGGGGCGGTGTTCCACGGCGAAGTTCATTTTTTTGGCGATCCAGTCCATGGATTCCACATCAAAGCCGGCGGGCTTACCCGTTTTATCCATGAAGGCAAAAGGCGGATAATTGGCGTCAATGCCGTTGATATAGACCTTTTTCGCATGAGCGCTTCCGGTCATGATACAAAGCAGCACAAACAAGGAAAAAAAGAGAGATTTGCAAGTCATTCCGGCACCTCGTGCTAGTATTCACAGAGTGGAGGTTGGCATCGCGAAAATGCGCATGGCGGCAAAAACGAGCCATGCGGACAAAGCATCCTTGACCTTGCGGGGCGGCGTCGGCGCCGGTCCGGCGGAGCGATAAAACGAGAATCAGATGCGAACTCCGTACGCATCCGCCTTGTCTGTTACCGGCGGTGCAAGTGTGAAAAAAGCATAGCAAAAGGAGGAAAGAGGCGCAAGGCTTGCATGCCCGTCGCGAAAAAGGAGTCCGACGCGGGAGCGCGCGGCCAGGCGACGCGCTTTTCTATAACCGGGAACAGCCGGGATTACCCTTGCGCGCTACATAAGTTATAATTTATAAAGGAATATTCAGGATGCGCGCCCGCACAGAAACGGCGCAAGCATTGTGCGCGACGCGCTTTACAATCTTCCGTACCTTGTGATTTGGAACATTGTCCCACTGCGGGATTGCCGGTTTCCGACCGTAACCTCAAGCGAGGCAGGCAGACCATGACGCTGAACCCCATCAAGGCTTTTTCCGACTATATTGCCGCGCAAGGACTGAAGAATACTCCGCAACGACGCTTGATCGTTGATGTATTTTTCAAATCCGGCAAACACGCGAGCACGGAAGAATTGTATGATCAGGTGCGCACGATTGACAGCGGAGTCGGGCAGGCGACGATTTACAGAACCTTACGGCTGTTGTGCGAGGCGAACCTTGCCAGAGAAATGCACTTCGGCGACGGCACCGCCCGCTATGAACCCATTGCGGACGACTCGCATCACGACCACCTCATCTGTACGGCATGCGGCAGAAACCAGGAGGTGGTTGACGTGAACATCGAACGCCTGCAGGAAGAACTTGCCACCCGCTACGGCTTTGTGCTGACGTCGCATCGCATGTACCTGTACGGCCTTTGCAGCAGTTGCCGCGGCACTCCGGCGAAATAACAGCAAAAATGCGGCGTAAGGCAGCCGATGAGCGGAGTGATCTCTGCCAGCGCGCCGAAAAACAGGAAGACGGCATATGGCCTATCAGACTTTTCCCTGGCAAGCGGGAAGTTCCCGGAGTTTTGAAAAGCTGCTTTCTCTGAGCTTACCGGCGCTCAAGGGAAAAACGGTACTGGATGTGGGTTGTAATGCCGGGTATTTCTGCGGATGGGCGGCATTCCAGCAGGCAAAGAGGGTGGTGGGCATAGACCGCGACTGCGAGAGCATTGCCCTGGCCAGGGAATGCTTTCCCGAGTGTTCTTTCGTCTGCGGAGATTGGAATCATATCGGCCGGGCGCGGTTCGACCTTGTTCTATGCCTCTCCGCCATCCATTACGCCGAGGATCAACAGGCGCTACTTGCCGCGCTCATGAACAGCCTCACGCCGGGCGGGATGCTTGTTCTGGAATTGGGCATCGCTCCCGGAGACGAGGACGCGTTTGTTGCCGTTGATCGGAATATGAACGCGCATACCGTTGATACCCGCCTGTTTCCCACATGGGCTAAAATACACGCCCTTTTATCCCGCCATGCGTTCAAATATATGGGAGAAAGCGTCCGGCAAGCGGGCGATCCGCTCCCCCGTCATGTATTCCATGTGCATCGGCGCAGGCCCCTTGCAGTGCTCCTTATGGATAGGCACTATTCCGGCAAATCTTCCGTTGTTCAGCAGATAATGAAGCCCGACATCCCCGTAATTAAGGGAGAAAAAGTGTACGAGGACATTATGAACGGCGCTGTTGACGCGAGCGGCGCCATAAAAACGCACGTACGCCATGTCGAAAACACGCGGCATATGATACCGCCAATCATTACGTCAAATATATGCGATGCCGGTCTATTGCCCGAACTGGCCGATATATGCATGGCTGCGGCGCGGCGCGGCGATTTTATTCTTGACCACTATATTCCGCCCCAATACAGGGAACAGATGTGTGAAATTATAGATAAGGCCGGTTTTTTTGTCGTCGCGCTCAGTCTGTTCGACGCTTACAAGCCGTTGTGGACGAAGATCCGGCCCGCTTACTCCGAATATGAAGCGTACACCGCCTGTCTGAGCGGCAAATACGCTATAGATGAAGCCGATTATCTCAGCGCCAATCCGGATGTGGCGCAAGCCGTGGCCGAAGGCCGCATGCCGAGCGGACACTGGCACTACCGGCATTTCGGAAAACGGGAAAAAAGAAAAACGCGGTAAATCAATGCCCCGTACGATACGCTCAAGACCATTCATATCCGGCTGTAATGGCGCGGGGAACATTTCACCCTCATCAGAACTTCCTTTGTGGCATGAAACCCCGGCCGCAAGGCCATATAGCCACGACCCCGCCCTGAAGGGCTTCGCTATCTCATTTGGATGAATGCCCCGCATAAGAGAGCGCCGCAACATCCTTGCCGCCAGATAGGCTTTGCCCGTCGTTAAGCGACTGTTTGAATCGTTAATCCGTTCTAGTGTCCTGAGTCATAAATTCGCATTAAAAATCAGGACACCCGCCGCCGGGCCATATTGCCCGGCGCGCCGCCGCGGGCGGCGGGAGCAAGCCGAAAATCACGTTTTTCGGCTTGCGATCTTCTCAGAAATTTGTAAGCAAATTTCTGAGACACCACACTAGGGAAGCACTGATTAATTCGGGGCTCCGCCCCGAACCCCGCCGGGTGGTATAATT
>JAITHT010000044.1 GCA_031279825.1 Desulfovibrio sp.
GTCTATTGTCTTTTGCTACTCCTCCCCATTGGCCGCTTTGACCTGGGAGATGAGGTTCCAACAGGGTCCAGGCCGCGTCGGATATGTCATGTCGTCGCTGGGGATTTGTCATGGTCGCCATCCTTTGGAAGATGGCATCACCTTATCCTATAACTCGTGTAGACACAATCTATATGGCCCCGCCCTGAGAGCAAGTAAAAAAGAGCCTTTGGGAATTTGTTCGGATGCGCGCATATATACGTACATGGCCTCGCCCAGGAATCAAGGTCTTTCTTCATGGATTACGGTATTAGAGCGGTTTAACATTGAAAATGTTTGGCCGCTCAGCGCGGATTTTTTGAAAATCCGCGCCACGAAATGCTTGCAAGGTGAACTTGCTTCGCCGTCAAGCAAGCATTTCAAAGTGAAAATGCTATAGGATACATATGTATATTCAACATCTGGCATCACTGCCGCACTATTATGGGCAATCCGCGCTTTCGGTCCTTATCGGCGTCTCAATTTTTTCAACCACGGATATATTCAGGTTCTCCGAAAGCAGGTCCGACCTTGTCCCATCGTCTTTTTCCCTGGCAACCGTCAGGCAGGTTTTACAAAAGCGTTTGGCGGGCCGCTTGCGCGCGACTCAGACAAAAGAAGTCGGAATGCAAGCGGCATGACAAACGCGGGAGCTATGCCACAAGTTTGTATTCCGTGCCTTGGGCCAACAGGCTCCAGGCGATGCGGGCGGTTTTGTTGGCCAGCCCCATGCAGGCGCGTTTTGTTCCGCGTCGGGCAACCAGTTCCGTCAGCCATGTGCTGCGGTGTCCGTCCGTCATTGGTCCCATAGTGAGCGAGCGTAGTGCGGTTCGTGCTCCGTGCATGCCGGGAGGTTGGCGGCCACGAAGGCGTAGGCGCAATTTATTTGCGCTGTTAAGCGTCGGAGTGAGCGCCGGCCAAGGAACGCCGGAATATATAATCTCAAAGTTTGAATGCTCCAATTGTCCGCTGACAGGAGGTCGCGGTGTTTCTCAGGGGAGGGTGGGCATGAGCCCGAGGATGTGTCGGGCATTGTCGTACATGACCTTGCGGCGCACGTCGTCTTTCAGGCCGAGGTTGCCGTAGATGCGTATGGCTTCTTCCTGCTCCACAAAAGGATGTGCGCTGGCGAACACAACCTTGCCCCCAATGGCGTCGTTAAGCGCCTGAACATAGAGGTCAGCCATGGGAGCAAGCTCATATTCCGAAAGATCCATGTACACATTGGCATTACGCATACAGGCGAAAATCGCTTCATTAGCAATGCCAAAGGCGTCGCCTTGCGCGTCAACCGAATGTACGAACAGTTGACGGGGCTGACGCAGGAAAGGGTGCGGGGCAAAAATGTGCGCGCCTTGGTTGAAGAGGGAGTTTTTGATCATGTCCTGAATCCGGAAATTGTCGCCACCGGCAAACCCGTCACACACACCCAGACCCTCCAGGACGGGAAAAAATTGGTTCTTTCCGGCTTTCCCGTGTTCGATGAAAACGGGCAGGTCGTCCTCGTGGTCACCTTTGCCAGGGATATCACGATTCTTGCCCAGATGAACGAGCAGATAAACGAACAACGGCGGCTTATAGAGCAGATAAATGAACAGTTGGCCTATATGACGCATGAACAGGCTAACGGTCTGCTGTTTCAGCCGGTCTTCGCCAGCGCGGCCATGGAAAAGGCACTTTCGCTGGGGCGGCGTTTTGCCGCGAGTGAAGCCACTGTGTTGATACTCGGGGAAACCGGCGTCGGCAAGGATGTCTTTGCCCGCATGTTGCACAGTTTGAGCGGGCGCAACGAAAAAATACTGCTTAAGGTGGATTGCGGGGGCATTTCCGAAACGTTGACCGAGTCTGAAATATTCGGTTATATGCCGGGTTCTTTCACCGGGGCGCTGAGTAAAGGCAAGGCCGGATATTTCGAAATCGCCGACGGCGGGACAATTTTTCTGGATGAAGTGGGCGAACTGCCCATGAGTATGCAGACACGCCTGCTGCGTGTGCTGCAGGACGGCGAAATCATGCGTGTAGGAGCGTCTTCCCCGCGCCGGGTGGATGTGCGCGTCATTGCCGCCACCAACAGAAATTTGGCGAAAAATATCGAAACCGGAACCTTCCGTAGCGATCTCTATTATCGCCTCAATGTGGCGACGCTCCATATTCCTCCGTTGCGTGAGCGCCCTGAGGATGTGCGGCCTCTTGCCGAGCATTTTTTGCGCCAGTATGCGATGAAATATCACAAAAGCATGGCTTTTATGGGTATAACACTGGATGTAATGGCACATTACGCCTGGCCCGGCAATGTGCGGGAACTTCAGAACGTGGTGCACAATCTTGTCATTACGCTGACAGGTTCCATGATTTCACCGCGTGATTTGCCGCTTCAGATTTCCGGCATGGACGCCGGCGAGAGTTTTTGCGTGGATGAGATGCTGTCCGCTCGGCGTCCTTACAAGGGCATCATGGCGGAAATGGAGCGAAATTTTTTGCTCAGGGCCATCGAAGAGCACGGCTCCGTTCAGAAAGTCGCAAAACTTTTTCAAATCAACCGCAGCACGATTTTTCGAAAATTGCAGCGAAGCCAGCCCTGAATCACTGCCTGAAGATCTCAAGGGGAGTTACTACCCAAATTGCGGTATTGGCTCACTTTGGTTCAGACAAGAAAGGCAAGTTCCGGGCGGAGCGAAGTGTATCAAGACATACATGAGCTTCGCACGGGGCGAGCCTGACGCAATATTAAGCAAAGTGAGCCAATACCCAAATCGCCTCTTTGTTGACAGAGATGCGTATTTTTGCCATTCTGCCCCACGCGATTTTGCCGGAAAATGAGGATGTCGGCGTCAGGCGCGACCGCGACGCCGATGTTTTTTTACAGTCTGTTGCAGGAGGCCCTATGGCGAAGGAAGGCGCTATTGAAGTTGATGGCGTGGTGCAGGAAGCTCTGCCCAATGCCATGTTCCGCGTTCATCTGGAAAACGGGCATGAGGTTCTTGCCCACATTTCCGGCAAAATGCGTAAATTTTACATACGTATTCTGCCCGGCGACAGGGTCAAGGTGGAGCTTTCCCCTTATGATCTCACGCGGGGGCGCATCACTTACCGCATGAAGTAAGGCCGGGTTTTATAAGACATTTGCAAGGCGCAGGCCGCTCAGGCAGAGAAGCGCCCACAGGGCGGCCAGAACGTCGTCCAGCATCACTCCGAAACCGTCCGGCAGCCAGTTTTCCGATGCGCGCACAGGCCAGGGCTTGCAGATGTCAAAGAGCCGAAAAAGCGCGAAAGCCGTCACTATCAGCAGTAGCCCCGGCTCCTCGAAGGGCAGCAGGGTAAGCCATACGCCCAGCAATTCGTCAATCACCACCTCACCCGGATCCTTTCGGCCGAGCAAACGTTCAGCCCGTGTGGCGGCCAGGGAGCCAGTCACAAAAACCAGCACCAGCACCAAGAGACGCCAGCCGAAGGAGAGCGGCAGAAAGAGAAAAGGGGCCAGCAGGCAGGCAAGGGCGCTGCCCCAGGTGCCCGGCGCCCAGGGGGCGAGACCGGCCGGGCCGACCCGGCAGAAGCTCAGAATGATTTGATCAAAGCGGGTCATGGTTGCTCCTTTGTGACAAATCGGCATATCCTGAAAACGGCATATTCACAAGAGAGAAGGAGGAAACATGGTGGAAGCCGGATGCCGGGACCGGCCGATTTTTTTCGTGGGGCCGCGCGCGTGCGGAAAAACCACCATAGGGGCGCGCCTTGCCCGCCGCATGGCTCTGCCCTTTGAAGATACGGACATTTTGCTGCAACGCGAACTGGACGCGAACGTGGCGCAAATTGTGGCCGAACGCGGATGGGAATATTTCAGGGAGCGGGAAAGCTCCGTCCTGCGCGAGACGGCCGCCCGTTTTGCCGCTGGCGGCGTGATCGCCACAGGCGGAGGGATGGTGCTTAAAAGAGAAAACCGGGCTTTTATGCGTTCCGCAGGCCGGGTTTTTTTTCTCTCCGTTCCGGTGGGCGCGCTTCTCGCCCGTTTGGCGGCTGACCCGAAGGAAACCCAGCGTCCTCCGCTGACGGGCCTTTCCTCCGAGGCCGAGGCAGCGCGGATTCTTGCCGAGCGGGAGCCTTTATATAGAGAGGCGGCGCACCATGTTCTTGACGCCGCCTGCCCGCCGGAAGAAGTCTGCCGAAAAATTTTTGAGATTTTGAAGTATTAGATAGTGTAGTCACGAGATTGTCAATATTTTGATTTTGTGGCATAGTGCGCTTGTTTGCAACCACAAGCGAGGAACTTATGCCACCAGCCGCCCATAGGAGACACGACATTTCTG
>JAITHT010000039.1 GCA_031279825.1 Desulfovibrio sp.
ATTCGACGTCGCTGAAGCCGGCATGTTTCATTGGCGCCTCCCGTGGATGGGGAGAGTATAATGAAAATGCGACGTGTCGGCGATCATATACTGGGGATTAAATCAGCGGTTCCTTAAAGATATTCCGCTTCGGCGTAGAGGGATTCCACGGCGCCTTTAAAGAGTGCGAAGCGCCGCTCTTTGACGGCCTCGCGGGCGGCGTGCATCAGATCGAGATAATAGGTCAGATTATGCAGCGAGTTGAGGCGGAAGGAAAGGATTTCGCCGGCATGGAAGAGATGGCGCAAATAGGCGCGTGAAAACGTGCGGCATGTGTAGCAGCGGCAGGCGGGATCGAGAGGCCCCGTATCTTCGGCGAATTCCCTGCGTTTGATGTTGATTTTGCCCAGAGAGGTATAGAGAGTGCCGTTACGGGCATTGCGCGTGGGCAGCACGCAATCGAACATGTCTATGCCGAGGCTTATGCCGATGACGATATCCAGAGGAGTGCCTACGCCCATAAGATACCGAGGCTTTGCCGGCGGCAGAAGGGGCGCGGTATGGGCCAGCAGGCTGTACATGAGCGGTTTCGGCTCGCCCACGGACAGACCGCCGACGGCAAAGCCGTCAAAATCATGTTCCGCCAGTTGTGCAACGGAAGCGGTGCGTAAATCGGGGAAAACCCCTCCCTGGGTGATGGCGAAAAGCAGATTGTCGCCGCTTCCTCCGGGATGGGCTTTGCGGGAACGCAAGGCCCATCGGGTGGTCAGCGCAACGGAAGCGGCCGTGTCATCGTAAGACGTGCCGTAAGGAACGCATTCGTCCAGCGCCATCATAATGTCGGAAGAGAGATTCCTCTGTATGGAGACGACTTTTTCCGGCGTGAACAGATGTTTTGAGCCGTCAAGATGCGAACGAAACTCCACGCCGTCTTCGCGAATTGTGCGTAAGCCGGACAGGCTGAATACCTGAAAACCGCCGCTGTCCGTTAGTATGGGCCTGTTCCAGGCGGTAAAACGGTGCAGGCCTCCCTGTTCGGCGATCAGTTCATCCCCCGGCCGCAGATACAGGTGATATGTATTGCCGAGAATTATCTGCGCGCCGATGGCGCGCAGATCGTCCGGAGCAATGGCTTTGACGCTGCCCGCCGTGCCCACGGGCATAAATATCGGCGTCTCAATACTTCCGTGCGCCGTGTGCAGTTGCCCAACCCGAGCGGCGCCGTCGGTGTGCGATACGGCAAATTGTCCCGGCTGCCTGCCGGGAGTAAGGCGGGCACCGTCGTTTGCCGATTCTTCCTTCTTCACGTCCGCTCTCCTTAATCTTCCTGAAGCATTGTGATTGAGACGCTCCATTCGGCGTTGCCGGCGAAAATGAATTTCGCCGGCACCTCATGGGCGCGCGGCGCGCGAAGCAATCGCCGCGAGGGCAATTTCAAAATGAAATTGCCCTCATAATCCGATTTTCACGGTGCCATGCTTGCGAACTGCCGCGTCTCGCAGATCAGCCTCGGTTCATGACAGTTGCAAGCGGGCCAGATTATCCAGCAAGTCTATGAGGGTCTGGTACGGACCTCCGGATCGCATGGCCGGACCGAACAGAGCTTCCCTCTGTTTCTTGAGCGCGGCCGCAGGCACGAGCGACGGCGGCGGATCACCCAAGGTCATGGACAGGCGTTCAGCCAGCAGATATTGGACGCAGCCTTTATGCAACATGCCCGCTACGGAGATGATCCGTTCTCTCTGTTCGTCCCAGTACGCTTTTGCCGCATTGGTGGGAATGAGGGAACGGATACTGTTGAGATCGGCCCATATGTTGTTGAGATTCGCGCCGGGAATGCCTGTGCGCCAGCCCACGAGCCAGTCCGTTCGGTAAAAGAGCAGCCCGTGTTTCAAACCTGTGTGCAGTACCTCTTCAAACATCCGGCTCAGAGCCTCCATGTCCGGGTCTTCCCAGAGAAACGCGTCGGCGCGCGGCTGCCAGGGAGGAATGTGCTCGCAGACCGGGGAGAAGTCGCCGAGAACCCGTAAAAGATGGGCCAGCCACAGGTTGGCATGGGGAGAATCGGGAGTTTCCAGATGGGAATAGCTTAAGAGATACTGCCCTTTTCCGTAGCGGCCATGGATAATGCAGGGTTGCCCGGTCAAAAAGGCCGGGGTAAGGGAAAGCCCGTATATCTCGCGCCAGGAAGCGAAAATATCGTCCGGCAAATCGGCGATGGCCAAATCGGCCAGCCAGAAATCCTTGCCCGGTCGCTCGTATGATGCGAGCACCTGTATGTCGCCGTTGTTTTCCGGGGCGAAGCATCCGGGCCACCATACCGGCAGAAGCGGAGATGCCGGCATACCGGCCGGAATAAGAGAGGAGGAGGGCGCGCTCCCTTTCTCCGACGCCGTTTGTCGTGGCGGCTGCGTGAGGAAAAGAGACGCGCGGGAGGAAAGCGCCGTATGCAGGTGTCCGCTCATGAAGTGCTGTAAACGATAGTCAAAGGGAGCTCTCCTCCAGGGACAGATGGCAAGATTTGAAGATTGTTCCCCCGAGGTCAGCGCTATGCCGGCCCCGCCGCAAAAGCCTATATAGCGGCCTCCGGATTGCATGTAGTCGCGTATAGCGGCAATGCCCGCCGTGCCGAGAGCCGTCGCCTTGCGCCGGGCGTTGCCGCCGGGCACAAGCAACAGACAGGGGCGTTCGTGCAGAAAAAGCCCCCGGGCTATTTCCGCGCCGCGCGTCAGCCGATGGGGAATTTCCATGGCCCTGACCGCGCGCGCGGCCAAAAGGCCCCATATATGGGAATCATCCCAGAGAATGTGCAACATGGATACAGCCGTTTTGCAGCGGAAGCGCCTGCGGCCTTCGAGATTGTTTCCTGAGATATATCCTGCCGCAAGGGATTTGTACAGGCGGGGACAGGCGGTATTCCACCGTAGTCGCGACGAAGCCCTTGATGCCGATGTCTTGGCGGGGCATATTGCGCTCGAGATGCTGTCAGGCGTCGAATATCCCGCCACGGGGTTGACTTTCACCCGCCCCTTTATAACAATCACCCCCTTCAGGCTAGATGCCTGCTCGTCGTTTTTTTTGCCGTTTACCCTCCGCACATCCTCACCCGGGAGACTAAGCAATGTCCGATGCCGCACAGAAAGAACTGCCCAAGGGCTATGAACCGCGGGATGTGGAAGAGCGCTGGCGCGTTTTTTGGGAGGAGAACGCCTGCTTTACCCCCAAGCCGGAGGATCCGGACAAAGCCGAGGCCGCCCCGTATTCCATTGTCATACCGCCTCCCAACGTCACCGGTAACTTGCACATCGGCCATGCCCTGAATCTGACCTTGCAGGATATCCTCTGCCGTCACGCCCGCCAATTGGGCAAACAGGTGCTTTGGGTACCGGGGGAAGATCACGCGGGTATCGCCACGCAAAACGTCGTGGAACGCCGCCTGGCCGCTGAGGGAAAAAGTCGGCACGACCTCGGCCGCGAAGCGTTTATTGAACGCGTCTGGCAATGGAAGGAAGAATATGGAGACAATATCCGCAGGCAGATCCGGGCGATGGGGGCGTCCGTGGATTGGACCCGCGAGCGTTTTACCATGGACGAAGGGCTTTCCCGGGCCGTTCGCCATGTCTTTGTGCGTCTCTATAATGAAGGGCTGATGTATAAAGGCCGATATATCATCAACTGGTGCAACCGTTGCCATACTGCCCTGGCCGATGACGAGGTGGAGCATTCCCCTCAGAAAACTTCTCTGTGGCTGATCCGTTATCCTCTCGAAGACGGCTCGGCCGACCTTGTCGTCGCCACTACCCGGCCGGAAACCATGCTTGGAGATACCGCCGTGGCCGTGCATCCGGAAGACGCACGTTACGCGCGCGCCGTGGGCAAAAACGTCCGTCTTCCCTTGACGAATCGTCTTATTCCCGTGATAGCGGACGGCTATGTGGATCGGGAGTTCGGCACGGGGGCGCTTAAGGTCACTCCGTCACACGATCACAACGACTGGCATCTCGGCCGCAAGCATAATCTGGAATGTATCCAGGTCATTGACGACAAAGGCAGCATGAATGAGCATGCCGGCGCCTATCAAGGACTAAGCAAGGAAGATGCCCGCAGCAGGGTGGTCGCCGATCTCGAGAGTCTCGGCTTGCTTCAGGAGGTTCGGGAATATGAAAACAGCGTGGGCCGGTGTTATCGCTGCCAGGCTGTTATAGAGCCGCATGTGTCCGTCCAATGGTTTGTGGCGGTGAAAACGCTGGCGGAAAAAGCCAAAAATGCCGTCCCGGAGCAAACGCGGATTTTTCCCGCCTCCTGGCTCAAAACCTACTACGCTTGGCTGGATAGCATCCGCGACTGGTGCGTCAGCCGCCAGATTTGGTGGGGACATCGTATTCCGGCCTGGACATGCGACAACTGCCGCAAACTCCTGGTGCTGGAATCGGATCCGGCGACATGCCCGGACTGCGGTCACTCCGCCTTTACGCAAGATCCTGACGTGCTGGATACATGGTTTTCATCAGCTCTCTGGCCCTTTTCCACCCTGGGCTGGCCCGACGATACTCCGGAATTACGCCGTTTCTACCCGACCAGCATATTGGTAACGGCCTTTGACATCCTCTTTTTCTGGGTGGCCAGAATGATGATGATGGGACTGCACTTTATGGGGCAGCCGCCTTTCCTCCACGTCTATATCCACGCCCTGGTGCGGGACGCCCAAGGTAAAAAAATGTCCAAATCCACGGGCAACGTTATCGATCCTCTGGCGATGATCGACAAGTACGGTACGGATTCCCTGCGTTTCACCCTGGCCGTCTTTGCCGCCATGGGCCGGGATATCCGCCTGTCGGAAGATCGCATCGAAAGCAGTCGTCATTTTATGAACAAGATATGGAATGCCGCCCGGTTCGCACTCATGAACCTGGAAAAGGACGCCCCCGGACCCCTGGATGTTGCCGCCGCCGCCGCTTTGCATCACCGCTGGATTCTCCATCGTCTCGAAGAACTGAAAAGCGGGCAATTGGCGGCTTTGGCGGAATACCGTTTCAATGACGCGGCCCAGGCTCTGTACAGGTTTGTCTGGCATGAATTTTGCGACTGGTACCTTGAGCTTGTCAAACCCGATATGCAGTCTGAATCCGGAGAGCGCGCGGCAAGCGCCCGCTTTATCCTGTGGACCGCTTTGCGTGAAATTCTGATTTTGCTGCATCCCTTTGCGCCTTTTCTCTCCTCCGAAATCTGGAACGTTCTGCCCGGCAATGAACGTTCCGCCGATCTCTCCTCGGTTGCTTTTCCGCCGCAACGCGATCTCGCGCACTTTGCGGAAGACGCCGAACGCATGGAAATGCTTCAGGAAGCCATCGTGGCCGTACGCACTATCCGGGCGGAACTCAACATCGCGCCCGCATACAGACTTACGGTCCTTATCCGTCCCGCTGACGCCGGAGCAGGGGCTTTTCTGGAAGCGCACCGTCAGCTGATTATTTCCCTTGCCCGTCTGGACTCCCTCACCATCGACCCGGCTGCCATAATCCCCAGGCTTTCTGCCAGCAACGTCGCCAAAGGCAATGAAATCATCGTGCCCCTTTCCGGCGCCGTCGATTGTGCCGCTGAAGTTTCCCGCCTTGACAAAGAACTCGCCAAACTTGACAAAGAGCACGCAATGCTTTCCGCCAAGCTCGCCAATCCTTCATACCGGCAAAAAGCCCCGCAGGATATTGTCGAACGGGATCAGACCCGCGTCGCCGAATTACGCGAAACTCAAGGTAAATTACGTATTTTACAGGAAAAATTCGTCGAAGGCTTGCGCCGGGAAACGGAAAATTGACATGCCTGTGGAGTGATAGCGCTCTTACGGCGATATCCGCGCATTGCGCGCCCATGGGCACAGCTGGCCTACTTGTCGCAGGATAGCGGAATGAGAGAGTTTTGCTTTTGAAACGCTCCACAGCGCGCAGGCAAAACCTGTTTCGCCTTTAAACGCTGAAGGGAGCGTCTCGAAGTCAGGGCTTCTCTTCACTGGAGGTAATTGTGAAAGTGTATTTGATCGGCGCAGGCCCCGGCGATCCGGGACTGCTTACGCTGAAAGGACGGGATATTTTGGGGCGGGCGGATGTCGTGGTTTATGACTATCTGGCGAATGACGCTTTGCTCTCCTATGCGCGGGAAGGGGCGGAGTTGATTTATGCGGGTAAGAAGGGGGGGGATCACACGCTGCCGCAGGATGTGATAAACGCTCTGATTGTGGCCAGGGCCAGAGAGGGCAAGGTGGTGGCCAGACTCAAGGGCGGAGATCCGTATATGTTCGGCCGGGGAGGAGAAGAGGCGGAAGAACTGATAGAAGCGGGACTTGACTTTGAGGTGGTGCCGGGAGTGACGAGCGGTATAGCCGGGCCGGCTTATGCGGGCATTCCCCTGACGCATCGGGCCTACTCGTCTTCCGTGTGCTTTGTCACCGGGCATGAGGACCCTGCCAAGCCGGATACGGCCCATAACTGGGAAGCTTTGGCAAAGAGCGCCGGTACGCTGGTCTTTTATATGGGTATGAAAAACTTGCCGGATATTTCCCGAAACCTTGTCAATGCGGGTATGCCGGCAGGGACGCCGGCCGCTCTTGTGCGCTGGGGAACGACAGGCCGGCATCGCAGTATGGTCTCCACCATAGGCGTATTGCCTGAAGAAGCGGCGCGGCGCGGTTTTTCCTCCCCAGGCCTGATTATTGTCGGCGAAGTCGTCGTCTTGCATGACAAGCTTAATTGGTTTGAAAGGCGACCATTATCGGGCAAGGGCATAGTCGTGACCAGGGCCCGGGAACAGGCCAGCGACAGTGCCGCCCTGTTGGCGGAAATGGGCGCTGATGTCCTCCAGTTTCCTACGATTGAAATTGCGCCTCTGACGGATTACAGCGGCGCGCGCGCCGCTGTGGGCGGGATGTCCGGGTATGATTTGATAATTTTCACCTCGGTGAATGGGGTCAGGTATTTTTGGGAACAACTGCGTTCTCTCGGCCTGGATGCCCGTGCCCTGGCCGGCGTGACTGTCGCGGCCATCGGTCCGGCGACGGCAGGAGGGCTCAGCGAGCGCGGCATTATTTCCGATATCGTGCCGAAGAAGTATGTGGCTGAGGACGTTGCCCGGAGCATTCTTGACAGATACGGACAGGCTATAGTCGGCCTTAGAGCCTTGTTGCCGCGCGCCCGCGAGGCCCGGGACGTTTTGCCGGAAATACTGGCCGGAGCCGGAGCAGTGGTGGAAGTGCT
This sequence comes from Desulfovibrio sp., assembly GCA_031279825.1. Taxonomy (GTDB): domain Bacteria; phylum Desulfobacterota; class Desulfovibrionia; order Desulfovibrionales; family Desulfovibrionaceae; genus Frigididesulfovibrio. Next base: position 7,227 of record JAITHT010000039.1, read on the forward strand.
GCCCGTCTACGAGACGCGACCCTCGCGGCAGGGCATGGATGAGGTGCTGACGCGATTGGAAGCCGGTGAGATACATTGTGTAGTTTTTGCTTCCTCCTCAACGGTCACGAATTTTTTATCGTGCATTCCGGTGGAACTATGCAGGCGGCATCCCCAACTCAAATTCGCCTGCATCGGTCCCATTACCGCCGCCACTTTGGAAAAAGCCGGTCTGAGGTGCCACATCCAGCCCGCCGAATACACCATACCCGCCCTTATACGCGAATTAGCGGAAAAACTTTAGATCGGCAACGCTTTGGAGACATGAATGGCTGAACAGTTGCTGGTCGCTTTGAAAGGGATAGGACGTTTTTTCCAGGAAGGCGCTTTTCCCGGCGGAGTGCGCGGACGCGTGCAGGCTGTGCGATCGGTTGATCTGGATATCATGGCCGGTCGGACCGTGGGAATCGTCGGAGAATCAGGATGCGGCAAATCCACCTTGGGGAGAATAGCGGTAGGTCTGCTGGAACCCAGCGTCGGAGAGGTACTGGTCATGGGCCGCTCTCTCTATGACCGAAAGGCGCATGCGGACTATGCCGCTTTTCGGCGCGGTCTGGCCGGGATGATTCAGATGATTTTCCAGGATCCCTATTTATCCTTGAATCCACGCATGAGTATCGGCAGGAGCGTGGCCGAACCCTTGGTCTGTTCTCATGCCGCTTTGAAAAACAGAGAAAAAGGGAGGGAAAGCGGCCATTGGATCGGCCTTTCCCGCCACAATGGCGTATCCGGGCGGGCGGCCGTACAGGAACGGGTGGCGAGGATGTTGGAACATGTGGGTTTGGAAACGACGGCGGCCAAGCGTTACCCACACGAATTTTCCGGCGGCCAGCGCCAGCGCATTGCCATCGCCAGGGCGCTGATTACCTCTCCGGCCTTTGTGGTCTGCGATGAGCCCACATCGTCTCTGGACGCCTCTGTCCAGTCCCAGGTGTTGAATCTCCTGCGGGACATGCAGCAGGAACTCAATCTTACCTACATGTTTATTTCTCATGATCTCGCCGTGGTGCGCCATATGAGCGATCATGTGGCGGTCATGCATCAGGGACTGCTGGTGGAACTCGGCGATGCGGAAGCGGTCTTCCGGTCCCCTTATCACCCGTATACCCGCATGCTGCTGGAATCGGTGCCCGGCATGGAGCGGTCCGGCCGTTGTGAAGCGCCGGAAGCGCATATGTTCGCCGAACAAAGACGCGGTGCGGATATTGCTCGTCCATCCCGTCAGGAAGGATGCCCGTTTGCCGTGCAATGTCCCCATGCTGCTGCCCTTTGCCGTCAGGCAGCGCCTACCCTTGCGCCTACAGGCGCGCCTTTGCCCGTTCCGCGTGAAGAGGGCGACGGCGCGGGCGCGGCACAGGAAGGAAAACATCCGGAAAAACCGTCGGAGCGAGGTATACAGTCGGAGCATACGGCGGCAGGGGATTCGGAATTTTCTTTTTTCCCCCGTCTGGTGAGATGTTTTCTTTACAAAGAGGCGTAGGATTGCGTATATGGCGGCATACGTATACAGTCGCAAAAACACCGGGACGTTTCACGCGTCCGATAGAGGTTCGCATGGCAAGCGAGTTTGACGAGGCGCTCAGCCGTATCGCGCAGGTGGTTATGTTCGAGAACTGGCTGCGTTTCTACTTTATTAGCGAGGAAGAAGGCGGCAAGCTCCTTATCCGCCTGCCTGAAAAGGCTATGAAAAAGTTGCGGACATGTTATGCCGCTTTTTACGGCTTGGCCGAGAGCCTGAATAACAGAGAAATCGATCACCAGACTTCGATTAACGAGGTCTGTCTGTTCGTTGCTGCGGAAATTGACGGTAAAGGCGTCTCCGAGCAACTTATCGGGCAAGTATTCGACAGCGTTGAGTTTCAGACGGAGCTTCAGCTTTTCAGCGCTTGGGTGCAGGCTCATGAGGAGAAGCTTGAGGATGCCTTTATGGAATTTACCGATTGGCTTGCCCGGTACGCTGTGTGGAAGCAAGACGAAAAAGTGGAGGCGTACAGAAAGCATCTGCTCAGCCATATGGCCGGCATGGATCAGGAGGCATCGACGGCTTCCCACTAGTGTTTACTTGTAAAAGTAAACACTATAAAATCCTGGAGGGTTTCGCACCGCCGAAGGCGGCGTAAGTCTGCTGAAAATCATGTTTTTTTCAGCAAACGATCCTGCAAGCATATCCGAAAAATACACTTGGAGTTTTTGCAATTAGACACCAGAGCATTTTCACTTTGAAAATGCTCTGTCAACCGGCAGCGTAAGCGTCGGCTCTCGTGCACGAGGAGTGGGCGAAACTTGTTTTCGCCGAAGGCGACGAGTGCAACGTTTCAAAGTTAAGGGAACCGCTGAATAATAAAGCCTGCTTGACTTCATTATGCAGCGTTTCCCTAACTAGTCGTCCCTTAAAAAACAGATTTACGTTGCTGAAAGAGCAAGGCCTTCTCCCCGGCGTGAGGTTGCCCGAAGTGAAATGAGGGCAAAAAATAGCGTGGCGATCAGCGCCCGCATC
>JAITHT010000040.1 GCA_031279825.1 Desulfovibrio sp.
AGCCCGTGAAAAAATCCCTGGCTTTCCTGCCATAGCAAATTTTGTGCCACAAACTAAAATCTGAGAAATACGTTCTCAACTTGCGTGAAAGCTATTCCCAACTTGCGTGAAAGCTCACAACTGCCTCCGGAGATGAGAGGTTGAACGGAAATTTTCCCTCCTGTTAGCATATTGTTAGCATGGCAAACAAAAAGCCCTTACGGACAGTTGTGTAAGGGCTTGTATTTTCTGGCGCGCCAGGAAGGATTCGAACCTCCGACCTACAGGTTCGTAGCCTGTTGCTCTATCCAGCTGGGCTACTGGCGCACATCGTGAGAGAAGATTTATACGCATCGCGTCATGGACCGTCAAGTATTTAGTTTATTCCCGGAGCTGTTTTTTAGAAATTCGGACATCAACACAAAACAGGATGCGTATCTCCTCGGCCCATGCTACCTTTTTGTATCGCAATGTAATACTCTATTTCAGCCCGATAAGGCCAAGACTGTCCAGAAAACGGCTGTACCCAGAATACCGGCCAGCATTCCGGTAAAGCAGGCATGTCTGATTAAGGCGGAGGTTCTTTCAATTGTCCAGCATCCTTGTTCCGGTCCCATAAAAGGCTTTTGTACGGACATGCCATGATAGATTGTCTCTCCGCCGTTTCTGCCGTTGAACAGCCAAGCGGCGACGGCCATTGGCCATCCCGCGTTGGGGCTTGCTGAGAGGCGCGCTTGCAGGATAACCAGGGACCAGCCCGGCCAATTCGGCAACCGAAACGTTCCGGCATATATCCTTGTATATGATGGAGTATGGAAGCTTTCGTCAGTACTAGTTTTTGTTGCCCCGGCATGACGGAACAAGGAGAGGAACAGGAGAAGGATATGGGAGATCCAGGCGACTATGAACATAAGGAGCGCAGTGAGGCGAGCCGGGATCCAGGCGAGGATGTCGTCCAGACGGGCTGCCGCTCTACCCAATAAGATCCAGCGTTCATTCGTGTATCCCCACATGGAATCCATAGTACTGACGCATTTATACGCCCATAATCCCACCGGTCCTGTAAGCAAAAGCCAGAAAAAGGGCGCTACCAAGGCATCATTGATATTTTCGCTTACACTCTCGGCGAGGGAACGGCAGAGCGCGGCGTCATCCATCTCCCCGGTATCGCGCGAGACCAGCATCTGCACGGCCTTTCTGGCTTGAGGCAATACAGCGGCGTCTTTTTTCGCTCGTTCAATAAGGCGCAAAGCTGTAGAGCCTTCTCTTATAAGGCCGCCGAGGGCGAGTCCGGACCAGGAGAGATACAAGGCGGCCAACTTGCCGAAACCATAGGGAAGATTGATGAAAACCGTCGTTATCCCAACGGTAAGCAGAAGCAGCAGGAACATTGCAAAAGTACCCGCGCTTACTAGGCGTTTTGTCGCTCTGGCGGGTTTTTCAAGGCACGCGCCCAGAAAGGCTATACCTTGCACCGGATGTGGCAGACATTGCGGATCGGCCAGTAGTATATCCAGCAACAGGGCCAGAGGCGGCAGCCACCATAGGCAGCAATCCGGCCGGAAAAAAGAAATGGATGAATCAGTCGCCATGGTGATAGTCTGTTACGGAGACTCGGCAGACGTGTGCCGTCCGTCCATTGTATCCAGCAATCCGGTGCGGGCCATGGCCTGGACAAGCAGAATTCCCGCAGCGGTGGACATGTTGAGGCTTCGTACCTTGCCGCAGATAGGGATGCGTACCCGCAACGGAGTGGCTTCCAGCACATGGTGAGGCAGACCTCTAGTTTCCGGCCCGAGTATCAGAGAGTCATCGCGGGTGAAGGAGAAACGGTGCACTGCTTCTCCAGAGTTGCTGCTACTGGCCACCAAGCGTTTATCTTTGCCGGCCGTATCAAGGTAGGCCGCCAGCGCAGGCCAAACGGAAATACGCACATACGGCCAATAGTCCAATCCCGCTCGCTTTAAATATCGATCTTCCAGCCTGAAACCCAGAGGTTCAATCAGGTGCAGGTCAACGTTCATGGCCGCGCACAGGCGGGCGACATTGCCCGTATTGGGCGGGATTTCCGGTTCAAAAAGGACTACGTGCATGGCGCTGGAGGGAATATCGCGGCATAATGGAGTGTATAGTGGACGGCATAGCATTTTCCGGCTACGCGTTTTTTTTACGAGAATCCGTTTGCCCGGCGGGCTGGCGCTCAATTCGGGCGAAGGCATTATGAGAATGTATGGATTCATAGCTTTCCACTTCGGCTCGGAACCAGGCTACCTGGGGATGATTTGTCAGCTTGTCGGCCACATTGCGCACGACGTCCTCCACAAAGCGGGGTGAGGTAAAGGCTTGTTCGGTGACATATTTTTCGTCTTCCCGCTTGAGTAGTGGGTAGGTGGGGGAAGACGCCGAGCTTTCGGCTATTTCAATAAATTCTTCAAGCCAGGTGAAACCTTTAAGACGCAACGCGATGCGCACATCCGCCCTCTGGCTGTGCGCGCCTTCCTTGCTGATGGCCTTTGAGCAGGGGCAAACGGTCATAACAGGCACGCATAATTCCAGGAAAAAAATCGGCTTGTTATCACCGAGTTCGCCGGTCAGGCGGCATTCATAGCCCTGTGTGCCGGAGGTATCGCTCACCGGAGACGGTCGACGCAGAAAGAAAGGAAAAGTGAATATAATCTGAGCTTTATGTGCATGAAGCCGCTGCTTGACGTCTTTAAGCAGGTTTTTCATGCTGTTATAACTCAATTCTTCGTTCCAGTTTTCCAAAGCCTCCACAAAACGACTCATGTGTGTACCTTTGAACGATGCCGTCAGTGCAACTCCTAGTTCCACCGTCGCCACGCTGTGGCTTGGAATGCCTTCCCGCCGGCTGACAAGGATGGGGCGCTTGAGGTTGCGAATCCCGACACTATCAATGGGCATTGCCACTTCGGCCTGCCTGTTCTGAACGTCTTCCATAGGCGACGGAGCGTTAGCCGATTCATGCCTTTTCAGCATAAATTCGCTCCGGTGGTGGCCAGAGACAGTTTGCCGTATATAACGCCTTTCGTAGAGATAAGGCGTTCGGCCAGCGCGCGTACCTCGGCGCAAATCCCTTTAAGTACCAATACTTCCAGGCAATTGTAATGATCAAGGTGGACATGCAGCGTAGTAACGATCAGATGATGGGCGTCGTGTTGGGCATTGCTTATTTTTTGAGCCAGATCGCTCTTGTGATGATCGTAGACCAGGGTCAGGGTGGCTGCGCTACGTGTGCCGTCGTCTTCCCATTCCTGGGTCACCAGTGTGTTGCGCAGGAGATCCCTGATCGCCTCCGAGCGGGTCTGATAGCCGCGTCGAGCGCATAAGGCGTCAAAGCGATCAAGGAGTTCGGAATCAAGCGATATACCGAAACGAATTGTATTTCCCATAGGCTTTCCTCTCGCTGATCTTTTGCAGGCGTTTATAGCAAAGGGCCCGCGCGGCATTCAGTATATGCGCGGTTGAGCCGCAGCACAAGCGTCGACCTGAATAAGACAGGGCTATCGCATCTTCTGCGTTCCGAATGTGCAAAAAATAATATAGGACTCTGGCGGCAGCCAAAAATATTCTAGGGGAAGGATATCTCCGTCAGCGGCGCAGGATGTCTTTTTACATGGCTCTCTCAGGATAGAGACAACGTTTGCAGAGAAAATCATACGGAGTCGCGCGCAGACCGCGTGCGGAATCTGAGAGAAGGTTCCATGCCTCGCTTGAGAAAATACCGGCCAGATCGTTTTGCATAAGATTTCCGAAAAGAGTTCCCCGTTCGTAGTCCATACTGCAGAGGACAAGCTCTCCGGTGTGCAGAACATGCAGATGTTCCGGAACACGGAGACAGTGCAGCGTTTTCAGATCCTCACGTATTGGCGGAAGCATATGAATTCCGGATCGGTGCAGACTGCTGCCCGTGCGGTCAAGATAAGGCCGGTAACGCATTCTTGGGCGTTTGCGAATATTATGCTTCCGGAAGAGTGATTCCCAGAACAGGAAGAAAGCCTCTTTTGAACACGAGTAGTTTTGAAAAAGCGACCCAGCGGGACCTTGGCCGGCGCAGCAAACGGTCACATGAAGTTCCGCGTCCTGAGCCAGAAGCAACAGACCCAGCACGTTTTCCAGACTTTCTGAGAAGGGTATGCCCATAACTCGGGTGTAATGTTCTTTTTGCGTGCCGTGAAAAATAATTTGAATTTCGTGGTTTTTTCCTTCAAGTAACAATGCGAGTTGTTTTCTTTTTTTAGCGTCAAGCAGCAGGGCGTTGGTCGTAAATTTCAGCCATAGCGCGTTGCAGGTATTGAAAAGAGCGTCTGCCCGCTCAAAGATTGCCGGGTCGGCAAAGGGTTCGTTTTCCAAACAGGGGTATACCGTATCTAAAGTCAGTGATGCGAGCCGGTCAAGCACGGTCTGAAATACCGCGTCGCTCATGGTGCCGTGATATTGCGAGTGCATACAGCGCGGATAAAGACAATGGATGCATTTGCCGCTGCAGACAAAGGTGGTTTGAACGTGTGCCGTTCGACGATCGTGCAGGGCCACGCGCTCTTCCTCCGGAAAATTTAGAATGGTTAGCGCATTGCTGTCCGGCTAATGGTTAAGAAAAAAGTCCAAAATCTCAAGCGGATGTGGTAGAAGAGTTTTGCTAAACATCTTGCCACACAAGGAGATTTTGGACGTGAGTCACCATAATAC
>JAITHT010000042.1 GCA_031279825.1 Desulfovibrio sp.
TGCGGGCGCTGATCGCCACGCTATTTTTTGCCCTCATTTCACTTCGGGCAACCTCACGCCGGGGAGAAGGCCTTGCTCTTTCAGCAACGTAAATCTGTTTTTTAAGGGACGACTAACTAAAATTGCTTGCGGGGCCTTGCACGGGGTGGATGCGTTCCGGGTTGACCTTGAAGTGGACTTTTCCCGCGCCGGACTGCCCGCCTTCACTATGGTCGGTTTGGCCGAAGGAGCGGTGCGGGAGGCGCGCGACCGGGTCTTTACTGCCTTGCGCAACGGCAATTTTCGCCTGCCACCCGCCCGTATTACCGTCAACCTTGCCCCGGCCGACCGCAAGAAAGGAGGTAGTTCCTACGATCTTCCTCTGGCTGTGGGACTTCTCTCTTCAGCCGGCATGCTGCCTCAGGAGAATATAGAAGGCTACTTCCTTACGGGCGAACTGTCGTTGACGGGCGCAGTCAAACCTGTCAGCGGAGTGCTCCCGCTGGCGATTCTTGCCCGGGATCAAGGCGCGACGGGTATTCTGGTGCCGACGGCAAACGCGCTTGAAGCAGCGGTTGTAGAAGGCTTGGCGGTCTACGGAATAGAGAGTCTCGGTCAGGCAGCGGCTTTTTTCGCCGGTCAGATTACGATTGAACCCCAACGTCCGCTTGCTGCCGGCGAATATGCGGGGGAACGCGACGACTTCCATCTGGATTTCGCGGACGTCAAAGGACAGGAACTTGCCAAGCGCGCTGTGGAAATTGCCGCAGCTGGCGGGCATAACCTGCTGTTTCTCGGCCCGCCCGGTAGCGGCAAAACCATGCTGGCCCAACGTATGGCCACAGTGCTGCCTCCCTTGAGCTTCGAAGAATCCCTCCAGGTAAGCAAGATTTACAGTGTGGCCGGATTGCTCTCTTCGGGCCGAGGCATTATGGAAGAGCGGCCTTTCCGGGCCCCTCACCATACCATCTCGGAATTCGGTCTTGTCGGCGGCGGGGCGTATCCCCGGCCCGGCGAAGTTTCCCTGGCGCACCGGGGGGTGCTCTTTCTGGATGAACTTCTGGAATTTCGCAAGCAAACTCTGGAAGTTTTACGCCAACCTCTGGAAAACGGTTCCGTCACCATAGCCCGCGCCGCTCAGAGCGTGAGCTACCCGGCCGACTTCATGCTCCTTGCGGCCATGAATCCCTGCCCCTGCGGCTATCTGAACGACAGCCGCAAAACCTGCACCTGCAGCCAGAGCGATATACAGCGCTACCGTTCGCGTCTTTCCGGCCCCCTGCTTGATCGCATAGACCTGCATGTGGAAGTCCCGACCGTGCCTTATGAGGATTTGCGTAGCGAACTCCCGGGGAAATCGTCAGGCGACATACGAAAAACAGTGGAGGCCGCAAGGGCCCTACAGGCGGAACGGTTCCACAAAAGCCGAGGCAAATGCAATGCGGATCTTTCCGGCCGCGAGTTTGAGCGCCACTGCCGTCTTGATCATGCCGGACACGCCTTTCTCCGGGATGCCGTGAACAACCTGCGCCTTTCCGCTCGCGCCTATACCCGCATCCTGCGTATCGCCCGCACTGTAGCCGATCTTGACGGCAAGGCTGCCATCGCCGCCATGCATCTGGCGGAAGCCGTCAACTGTCGGGCCTTGGACAGGCTGCATGCGTGAGCGAACATGGCCTGCCGGCGTAATATCACTTTGACCTTGCCCTGGAGGTGGGCTCTGCTTCCAAGCGTGCGGTACTCCTGCCGGTGGATTTCGCGCCCAAAGGATCTTCCGGCCAAGGATATTGAGGGCAACCATGGGCGGGGGCACCTCGTCCGATTCCCAAGGCTGGTTTAACAATTGTGGATATGAACTATGTCAAAGTTAATCTGCTCTAATTGGAGTTTTTGTGCAAAGGAAACCATTTTTGAAGTGGGCTGGCGGCAAATATCGTATTCTTGACAAGATATTGAGGGAATTGCCTGACGGATCGCGTTTTGTTGAACCGTTCGCAGGATCATGCGCGGTCTATCTTAATGTGTCTGCTAAACGTGCATTAATATCTGATGTCAATGCAGATTTAATATATCTATATAAACATATTCAACAAGAAGGCGACGAATTTATCCTGTACTGTCGGAGTTTTTTTACTCAAGAGAATAACACAAAAGATCGATATATGAAGCTTCGCGAAGAATTCAATAAAAGTTGCGATTCAATAAAACGCGGAGCTCTTTTATTATATCTCAATAGGCATTCTTTTAATGGACTCGTTCGTTATAATTCAAAAGGAAGATTCAATGTACCTTTTGGAAAATACAAATTACCATATTTCCCTTTAAGAGAGCTGCACGATTTTTATCTGAAAACACAGGAAGTAGAGACAGTTTTCACTTGTCGTGACTTCCGTAGAGTTTTTGCTGAATTACAAGATGGCGATGTGGTGTACTGCGACCCTCCGTATGTGCCACTTTCAGAAACGGCTACTTTTACCGCCTACGCAGGCAATACCTTTGGGGTTCAAGACCAACGGGATCTTGCAGCCCTCTCAGAGGCGGCACGCCATAGAGGAATACCGGTTATTTTGAGCAACCATGATACTGTTGTCACGCGCAGTTTATACGTAGCAGCGGAGGTGCACCTATTTAATGTGCAACGTTTTATAAGCTGTAACGGTGACAACAGGGCTGCGGTGCCGGAGCTTCTGGCAATTTACAGATAAGATGGAACGGCCGGGCAAGTCGGCCGCCGATCCGCAAAGTATGCTGGACGACGCTTTGCTCGGAGCATTGGAGGAAAAGGTTTTACAAATTTTTCCGGCAGGAATTCGCTTTCATCCGCGCAAGGAACCCGCGCCTTGGAAACAGTGGAACGACATCGCCATTGAGGAATCCACAAATGAAGCCCAACGCAACATCACGGCGACTGAGCCAATATCGAAAAATGAAAATCCTTGATAAAGGTTGCCGAATATGGCAGAAAAATGTGGTTCAGGGAGTCGCACTTTAGAGCATTTTCACTTTGAAAATGCTTTGTCAATCGACAGCGTAAGCGCCAGCTCTCGTGTACAAGGAGTGGGCGAAACGTGTTTTCGCCGAGGGCGACGAGTGCAACGTTTCAAAGTCAGCCTGCTTCAGGACGTGTTAACACTATAGAATTTTTCTTCTCCGGCAAGAAGATGAGTCTGCCATGAGGGAATATACCCTTACGGTATTTGACCGGGATGGCAGACACAGTCTGACGCAGCCAGAGGGCAAAAAGGCATAATGTTAACATGCCCTAGTAAGGATTCCGCAGGATAGAGAAATAGAGAGAAGGCCGTAACGGCCCGAGTCAGCTCTATTTTCACAGGCTACCCTGAACGGAGCGTCTCAAAGGTACATGCTCTAAAGGTGAGTTCTCTAATCCCGGCCGGGTGGCGAAACGGTATACGCACCGCACTCAAAATGCGGCGTTCTTCGAACATGAGAGTTCGAATCTCTCCCCGGCTACCAGAGACAAAAACGCAGAAGTCCGCCAAATCTCGCAAAGGCTTGGCGGACTTTGATTTTATGTTGGATAAGGTTCAGTAGTCCTCATCACTAGTGTCCTGAGTCATAAATTCGCATTAAAAATCAGGACACTAGCCGCCGGGCCGTATTGCCCGGCGCGCCGCCGCAGGCAGCGGGAGCACGCCGAAAATCACCTTTTTCGACGTGCGATCTTCTCAGAAATTTGTAGGCAAATTTCTGAGACACCACACTGGGCATGTTAACGCTATGCCTTTTTGCCCTCTGGCTGCGTCAGACTGTGTCTGCCATCCCGGTCAAATACCGTAAGGGTATATTCCCTCATGGCAGACTCATCTTCTTGCCGGAGAACAAAAATTCTATAGTGTTAACACGTCCTAAAGCTTTTTCGCCTGGCCGCCGTTCAGTCTGATCTCTTGCGGAAATACCGGCAGATAGCGGTATGACAAACTGAGCAAAAGAGCGCCGTAGGCGAGCACAAAAGCACTGGCGGCCCATTCCACCCAGTTGGGGGAATAAGTCACCCAGCGATCAAAGGGCATAACCGGCGCGGCCAAGGTCTGCACGGTAAGCACATAGCGGTTGATGACTATGCCTGTGCAGTCCAATAAAGCGGCCAGATAAAAAAGCGCCGGGTTCGAACGCATGGAACTGCTGAGCAACATGAAGCAGGGCAGCAGGCCACACAGGATGAGCTCGGAGAACAGCAACCATTTGCCGTATATCCAGCCGTGGAAGAAGCTGTCAAAATCAAGACCGCTTCGAGGGGCGATACTCCATATCCACGCGCCCGTGTCCAGGAATTTGAACACCAGGTAAACCAGCAGCATGGTGCCGGCTATTTTGCCCATCAGACTCTTTATTTCGTAGCTGACGAGCTTTTTCCCGGTCATTTTTTCCATCAAGGTGGCTATAAGCACGGTAAACGCCGGTCCTGATGCCACCGCCGAAAGCACGAAGAGAAAGAATGTCCACGGCCATATAAAGAAGCCGTCGCGAAAGGCGTACGGACGACCGAAGAGCACGCCGTACATACCTCCCAGGGAACCCTGGTGGAAGGTGGACAAAAAGGCACCGATGCCGGCAAAAAGCGGCATGGTCACGTGCAAATTATGCGCGATATGGTGCAGCAACGGATTTTTGTTGAGCTGTTTCTGTTCGAGGATCAAGGGCACATACTCGATAATCAGCACAATGCAGTAACAGGTGATGCAAAAAATGACTTCCGTGAGCATGGAGTGCACGTTGGCGTGCCAGTAACCGAACCATGCCCGCAGGGGCTGGCCGATGTCCAGCACCAGGATCAGCATCGCCCCGGAATAACAGATAAAACCGATGATGACCGCAAGATTGATGATGTTCTTCAGGGGATCGATATTGAGAATATAGCGCAGCAGGCCGGTAAAAAAGGCGCCGGCGCCGAGAGCGATGACGGCAAGATCGAAGGTGATCCACAAACCGAAGCCGAAGTAATCGTCAAGCGCGGTGACCCCAAGCCCGGTACTGAGCACGAGAAAGGCCGCGTAAAGACCCCAGAGCAGCACCAGTCCGACAACAGCGAGCCAAAGCAGGAATTGAGAGAAGGAACAACGCTCGCAGCCTTCCGGAAACAGTTCGGCATCGAGGGGAAGATTGTAGTTTACATTCATAGCGTGCTACCCCTTAGTGCTTGTTCGGCAGGATACGCTTGGGTTTCTGCGTTTCTTCATCCTGCAGGTAGTTGTCGCCGAGGCGGCGTACCCATTCACGGCTGCTCAGATAATACACGGCCGTATCCGTGCCCAGACGCTCCAACAGGCGAAAAGCATGGGCGTTGCCCCTGGTGAGCCGGTAAACCTTGTGGGCCGGGTTGTTCAAATCGCCGAACACGATAGCCCCGTTGGGACAGGCCTCGGCACAGGACGTGACGTAGCCGTCTTCGGGAATGGCGGAATGCTTTCTTCCTTTTTCACCGGGCACGTAGACGGAACCGCCTCCGACCCGGATTTTGTCCTTGGCCGCCATGTAACGATGGTGGCAGAAACTACATTTTTCCACAACGCCGCGTGGGCGCACCGAAACATCAGGCGTGAGGGCTTTTTCCATACCCTTGGGCCAGATAGGATCAAACCAGTTAAAGTAACGGGCGTGGTAAGGGCAGGCGGCCATACAGTAACGACACCCGATGCAGCGGGGGTAAATCTGGCTGACGATACCGCCGTCTTCATTACGTTCCGTGGCAATAACCGGACAGACCGTGGCGCAAGGCTGCTCGCCGCACTGCTGGCAAGGTCTGGGAAGATAGACGAGTTCGTGATCGGGAAAGGGCTTTTTGTTCGACAGTTCAAATACCACCAGCCAGTTCATGACCCGCAGCTTATTGGAAGCGTCGGCCACCGGCGCAAGGTTGTTCTCGGCCTGGCAGGCCACCATGCAGGCACCGCAGCCGGTACATTTGTCAAGGTCAATGGCCATTCCCCATCTGACGTTGAAATCTTTATTTGCAGACATGGCTTGCGTTCCTTATGCTTTTGCGACGGCTACACCGGCCTGCGACCAGACTGTGAGCCCTGTTGCGGGTTCAGGCACGGCGCTGAGCAGTTCCATCACGTTGGCGCCCTTGTTTTGGCTGAATGCATCAAGGGCCGTGTGCCCATAACCGAGGCAGACGGCGACGGTATCGCTCATCACTCCTTCAAATACACGGAGCCTAGCCGGCAGCCTGCGTCCTCCCGCCTCCAGCGTGACGGCATCGCCTTCGGCAAGGCCGGCTTTTGCGGTGGTCGCGGCGTTCATCATCACGAACATATCCTTGCCCTCAAGCTCCGAGGCGCGCAATGTTTTCGTGTTATAGGGCGGAATGCCGGTATTGGCGGTACCCAGGTTCAACTTGACGAAAGGTGCCAGTCTGAAGCTTGTCTCCGCCGACGCCTGCATCAGATTTTTTTCCAGAACAGCGGGGCACAAGGAATACCCCTCAGGCACCTTGATCTTTTCGTGGGATACGGCACCTGTGCCGGCGAGCAACGCGGCAAAATCCGTTTTCACGACACCTTCGGCCCTGCTCTTAAGCAAATCCTCATACGAGGCCGCTCCCATCTTCAAATCAAGCTCCTTGGCCGCCGAAAAAAGGAAATCGGCCGCAGGACGCACGTCTTCGGAAGGTTGCGCGACCGGCGCGGAAACGCAATAGATACTCTGTCCGCTGCCGTAGGGGGTCCGCACGTCGTCAAGACGCTCAAGGCCCATAGGAACAGGCAAGACCAGATTGCAGGCTTCCGCCGTTTCATCCAGAAAACTGCTAAAGGCAACCTTGAAGGGAATATTTTTAAACGCCTGCTTTGCCGGAATCGCACCCGGCAGGGCGTACAGCGGGTTGGCTTCATGGACGACCAGCAGGGACGGAGCATTCCCGCCGGCGGCCCAGTCACCCACCCGAGCGGCAAGATCGTTGGCGTACAAGCGGCTTCGGGAGGAAGCACCCCCGAGAACCGCCTCGTCCCACGGCAGCAGGCTGATGCCGCCGGGCCTGTTTATATTGCCCAGCAGAGCGTTGACGGCAAAGCCCGCCATAACAGGGGCCGCGCCCGCTCCCTGGCCGAATTCGGAACCGACTATCACCAACGGCGCTTCGGCAGCCAGAAGAGCATTCACCACGCTTTCCAGTCCTTTGGGATCCACTCCGGTTATCTGCGCGACCTTTTTCGGGGTATAGCGCAGAGCCAGTTCTTTGAACGCGCCGAAATCAAGGGCGTCGGCAGTGCGCCCTCCGGCAATGAGAATATTGGCCACTCCCAGGGCGAGAGCGGTCTGCATGCCGGGATACACGGGCAACCACGGCCTGGCGAGGACGGCGCTGTTGTTCTGCACCGGCCCGGCATAGGCAAAGCGCGCTTTCAACCGGGTTTTGCCGTCGGGATGCGGGGTGGCAGCGCGGAAAATGCGACGGTTGCGCACCACAGTGCCCCAGGATTCGAAAATGTTGGCACCTATGGCGAAAACATAATCGCTGTGTTCCAAATCGTAGCCTATCTGGCCCGGAATGCGCATAAGTTCCGCGGCTTTGGCGGCGCACTGGCCTTCCGAGGGCATAAGACAGACGTCCTCTGAGCCGAGTCCTTTGGCCAGAGCGCTGATGACCTCGGCAATCGATCCGGTCTCGTCGCCGCAAATGAAAGCGCTTTTGCCGCCGGCTTCCTTGAGCTTGCCCGCGAATATCTCCGCCGCCTTACTCCAGGAGATATCCATAAAAGCGCCGTCAGGACCGCGCAACAGGGGGCGTTTTACCCTGGCCGGACTGTGCAGCATATGCACTTCGGCAGCGGCCAGCGCGCTCACTCCTCCCCCGAGAGGATGGTCATCGTCAGGCAGCACCCTTACGGGGCGGTTGCCGACCAGACGTACCTTGACGGCGGCGCTGGAGGGACATGTCTTGCTTACGACCCGGACGACGAAATTTTCTCCCCTGACATTAGCGGGAATCCAAGGCCAGCTCTGCGTCCAGATACTGACATCGTCAAGCAGTTTCCAGGGAAGCGGGGTCGCCATAATGCCGGCGCTCGCCCCGGCGATGCATTTCACAAATCCTCTTCTATCAAGTACCATGTCGCACCCCTTATTTATGACAGGTATAGCAGGCGTTGTTGGCGGCGGTACGTCCCTTCCCGTCATTGGAAAAATGGCCGGGATGGGCATGACACGATTCGCATTCCCCCATTTTCTTGGTGGTGCGGCTATATCCGGTAAGCGCATTGAACTCCACGGCCTTGTTCTTATCCAATTCCTCCAGTGAGAGATGGCAGTTCATGCACAACTTTTGCGGATTGGTCGGGCTGCCGAAATTCAGTCTGCCTTTCATGGTCAAGTGACAGGAATAGCATCGGGAAAAATGCGCGGCATGGCTGAAAAAGACGTTATCGGGCTGTTTCTGGTGCACCAGCCAGGGTATCTCCTTATTGCCTTCGACATAATTTTCAACAAAATTTTTCTCGGCCGCGTAAGCTGCACGTTCTTCGGACGAGGATTTTCCGTCCGGCTCGGCCGTCAGGATATCCCCATGGCAACCGGCGCAGACGGCCAGCTTCGGCAACCCGCTGAAGGATCCGTCTTCCCGGAAGCTGTGACAGTCTATACAGGCCGATCCCACTTTTTCTACATGAACAGCATGACTGAAGAAAAAAGGTTGAGGCTGCTTGCTAAAAAGCAAATCAGGAAAAATCCACCAGCCGAATGCCAGCGCCGTCAACGCTCCGATAAAAAAAGGGGCGGCACCGCATATACAGCTGCAACGGCGGGCATCGCCGTTTACGCTATGTTTGTTTTTCTCCATACCCTTTGCCTCACAGCTGGTTAAACGGTGAAACACGCCTGATGCCTGCCGCACCGCTTGAAAAACGGCGTGACTTACCCTTCACAAGCTCGCGCCCGTGTGCAGACTCTGTCTTCCTAATGATAATGAAAACCGCCCTTGCGAGCACATTCCTTCCTTTAGTACTCAAGGGCTTTCCGTTCTGTCAAGACGAATTATCAGCAATGCGCCATTATCGAAACGCACCGGGATTTAAAAAAATCGCGCCGGCGGTATTACGCCGCATAAAGGAAAGGAGAAATCACATCGGCAAACAAGGGCAAAGCCGCATCTTTTTCCGACAACACTGGAGTGATGTCCGGCCAGGCAATGCCTAAAGCCGGATCATCCCAGCGGATGCCCGCATCATGATCCGGCTTGTAGTAGGCGTTTACCTTATAATGAGCTTCGGTTCCTTCTTCAAGCGTCATGTAACCATGGGCAAAGCCTTTGGGAACAAGCAGACGCAACGCGTTCTCTTCGCTTAAAACCAGAGAGAAGCTCCTGCCGTAGGTGGGCGAACCCTTCCGAAGATCGACAAGCGCGTCGAACACGGCCCCTCTGGTGACCCAGATAAGTTTGGCCTGCGCATGAGGAGGCTTTTGAAAATGCAACCCGCGCACGACGCCCCGCTGTTCGGAGCGGACATGGTTATCCTGGATAAACGGCGCGTCAAGGCGAATCAACCCGCCCCATGCATCGCGCCAGGTTTCAACAAAAAAACCGCGATGATCCTTGTGCATATCAGGGCTGAGAATCAACACGTCGGCAAGTTCCGCTGGAATAATCCGCATATCGGCCTCGTTTGCAGGCAATTTTTAATTTTTCTTGAAGAACATTGCCCTACTCCGCGGTATTTAGCAAGGCTG
>JAITHT010000043.1 GCA_031279825.1 Desulfovibrio sp.
TGCGGGCGCTGATCGCCACGCTATTTTTTGCCCTCATTTCACTTCGGGCAACCTCACGCCGGGGAGAAGGCCTTGCTCTTTCAGCAACGTAAATCTGTTTTTTAAGGGACGACTAAATAAAGGAAAGCTTCGCTCTGGCGGTATCGAATTCGCGTTGCAGGGAGGTCATCAGTTCTTTTACCGTGATAATACCGTTTATTTTGAAAACATTGGCTCCGGTAAAGGCGAATCCTCGGTCGAGATTGCCTTTCATGGCGTTAAGCAGAGCCGAGGCAATGCAGTAAGGGGATTTTTCCGGATCGCATGTGCTGATGCAGTGAAAGATGCAGCGGAAGTTGCGTTTGCCCTCTTCCAGGGCGTCAATGAAACGGTTCTTGATAGCGCGCCCGGGCATGCCCACCGGGCTCTTGATGATGGCGATGTCTTCTTCTTTGGCGTCCACATAAGCCTGTTTGAAGCGAATATCGGCATCGCATTCTTCGGTAGCCACGAAACGCGTGCCCATTTGCACGCCCGCCGCTCCCATTTGGAGAAAGCGGTGAATATCTTCGCCGCTGTATACGCCGCCCGCCGCGATTACCGGGATTTTTTTGCCGTGGGCGTCTTCAAAGGGTTTCACCGCTTCAAGCACTTCCGGCAGAATGTGCTCAAGAGAATGCTCAACGGAGTTGATGTCCTCCGGCTTGTAGCCGAGATGTCCGCCGGCCTTGGGGCCTTCCACCACGAAGGCGTCCGGCAGATAGCTCGCGCGCGCGAGCCATTTTTTGCAGAGGATGGTGGCGGCGCGGGCCGAAGAAACAATGGGAGCCAGCTTGGTGCGAAAGTCCTCTTTTTTTTCGTCGCATAGATCCCGCAGAATTTTAGGCAGTTCCGTGGGCAATCCCGCGCCTGAAAAGATGATATCCGCCCTTTCGAGAATAGAGGTTCGCACCAGGGAAGTAAAATCGGTCAGCGCCACCATGATGTTGACGCCGATGATGCCGTGGGCGATCTCTCTCGCTTTTTTGATTTCCGTTGCCAGGGCGCGACTGTTGGCTCCGACGGGGTCCAGGGCCACATCTTTTTCGCGCATGCCGATCATCGCGCCGGCAATGACGCCGATGCCGCCTTCGGCGGCCACGGCGGAAGCCAGCCGGTGCAGAGAAATGCCGACGCCCATACCACCCTGGATAATGGGCACCTTGGCGATAAGGTCTCCTATGGTTAAGCTAGGAAAGGACATATCCGTACCTCTTCTGTTTTGTTGGGTGGAAGCCTCTCGGCGGGAGGCTGTTTCAGGCGGTTATATTACACAGTTTCGCACAAGAACACCAGCCGCAGTACGGGCCGGGATGAGGAAGCATCTCTTGACTTTCCAACATATGACGCAGTAAGAAATACAGAAGATCGGGCACGTGTTTTTCCACAATTTCCGTGCGTAGGGAGCGGGAAAAATGTGGAGGAAAGAGTGTTTTTTCTTCACCGCTTTCGCCAAGCGCCACCCAGGCGGCATCGTGAACGGGTATTTTTTTGCCTTCGGCGGTCATGGCTCCCTTCGGTAGAGATATTTCCGAGCAAAGGGAATAGAGGAACAAGTACAAGGGTAATTGCATGTTGACCAGTCGTCGGGAAATTTCCCGCAGTAAAGGTCCGCTGTCGGATGCGCCGTGTTCGCCGTATTCCTCTCCGCGCAGTCGGCGCCAGAGATCCCGATCCTCCCAGAAAGAGGGGGAATGATCCGGGAGACGACCGGTTTTGTAGTCAAGAATAACGATGCCTTGTGCCGCATGGCCGGGCTCGTCCGCCGGAAAGGCGCGCATGTCGATACGGTCGGCCTTGCCCGTGAGCGTACAGAGCAATCCGTTGCGGGAGAAAGAGGCGCTCAGCGGATATTCCAAGGCCAACACGGTGCTCGGCCCTTGGAGTTCCAGATAGCGGCGGAGGCGCGTCTCGCCGGCGCAGCCCAGCATAATGAAAGCATCGGCCGGAAGCGAGCGGGCAAGGGCGCTGAAACGGGGAGAATTATATAATATATCGATTAATTCCGGTCCCAGTGAGGCGGCGAGTTCTTCACCTCCCGGCAGTAACATACCTGTGCCGCGCCGGTTGTATCCCTCGCGCAGAACTTCGTGAAACAGTTCTCCCACGCCTGCCGGATCTTCCCCTTCCTGTATTTCTTCAGTCGGGTTCAGGCGGATGAGGCGTTGGTGGAAAAATTGCACCGGGCAACGCAGATAGGCGTCCAGGAGCGATACGGAAAGCGGCTGTTCCAAGAGAGAACGAATCAGAGCGCGTATGGCCGGACTGACCGCGATGCCGCGAGCTTGCTTCGATAGGGGAGTAAAGACGCTGCCGAGCACCGTCAAGGGGCCGTCGCGTTTTGCAATCATCGATTCAGTATAGGCGGCACGGCCTTGGCCGGCTGTGGCGTCTTGAGCGATTTCCTCAGGTTGCAGCAGGCGCCCCAAGCGCTTTTCCTCCCTCCAGAGCAATTCTTCAACAAAGCGACTTTTTTTCTTTTTTCCTTCCGCAAGATCAAAATCGCTCTCCTGCCACAACAGCACAAGTTCTTGCGCTCCTTTGGCAAGGCGAAAGAAATGATAAGCCGCCACTTGTTCCCGCGTGTGTAAAGGGGGCAGGCCCAATTCTCGACGCAGGCTTTCCGGCAGGAGAGGATCCGCTCTCGTAGCGCCCGGCAGGGCATCTTCAACGGCATCCAATACTACCACCCGGCGAAATGAGAGCATACGCGTCTCAAGCATGCCCATAATCTGTAGCCCAACCAAGGGTTCGGCCTCAAAGGGTACACGTTCGGCTTCCATAAGCCGGCGCAACATGGCGAACAGGGTCGATGGAGGAAAAGGCTCTTTGGCAAGCCGGGAATGGACGAGTTCGGGAATCAGAGAATGCATGAGCCGGTACAGGCATTCGGCATCAATGGGGAAATGTTGCCACAGTCCTTCTCCGTGGGTGAGGAGCAAGGCGCAGAGGCTTTTCAGGGTTAGCCCGAGATCGTGTAAATTGCGCGGGTTGGTGAAATTTTCCAGACAGGCCGTTATGATATCGTCCAGCAGGGTGATGAGATGAGGCGGCGGCGTGTCTTCCGGGATAAGCCCTCCATAGGTATGCTCCAAGAGTGCCCGGCAGCTTGCGTACTTACGCCCCAAAGCCCGCAATGACTGTTCCAGACGATACAGTTCTCGGCGCAGGGAAGTTTCTTTATACCCATCGTTTCTCTCGGCGAAAGTCTTTTCTTCTCCGGTTTTTGCTTGGGCAGCCGGTGGCGGGCATCTTTTCCCGGCGGGAGACGCGTCTGTCTCTTCTTGTGACGCTTCGCGCGACCGGAGCATTTTGATATACGGATGGCGTAGCAGTTCCGTCAGATCCCTCCAGTAATAGCCGTCGCCCCGGCGGCCTTCCTGGAGACGCAGCAGGGTATCGAGCAGACGGAACAAGGGGGAACGCGCCAGAGGATAACCCATGGAAATGTTGATATTCGTTCGCGGCAGATGATGCAGCGCCGGCATAAGCAAAGAGTTGTCCGTCAGGACCACTACGGTGTCGATGACGTTTTCTCGCGCCGGCGTTTCTCCGGGCGGAGGGTGCGAGTGCGTCTCCGTTTCCGATCCGGCAAGATCCGCTAGTTCCCGTTCTAAAACGCGCAATTGAGAATGCAGATCGAAAGCTTCGTAATAGCGGAGGCTTTGATCTTTCCTCTTTATTTTGGAATCCGGGGGCGAGGCGGGAGCCAAAATGGTTCCCCAACGTTTCGCCCAGTCCGCTAAAGCGCGGCAACTCCAGTGCGCGGTCTCACTCTCCGAAGGATTCGCCAGCGCCGGATCAGCATGAAGTATGATCCGGGCGTTATGCCGTTCCCACAGATGGCGGAACAGCACATTTTCACTCCCGGTCAGACTGTGGAAACCGGCGATAAAGATCGCTTCGCCGCGAAATAATCCCGATGGCAATTTTCCGTGCTTTTCAAGCCAGTCGGAGGCCAGCGAGGCGTCAAAACCCGGGGTGCTCCATTCCCGTTCGGCAAGGGCGCGGGTATAGCGTTCAAAAATATGTGCCAGCCGGGACAGCAGCAGCTCGGCAAAAGGGCTGACCTGGCCGCCTGTGTTGAGAAAATTACCCGGCTTGCAACGCTGGATAAGGCATTCCTCAAAAAGTGAAGCCAGATGCAGACCCCAGGGGAAGAATCGTTCCGCTTCCAACGGCAGGGAGGCGGATTTTTTTGTCGATCGCGCGGTGCGGGCGTTTGCGGCGGCCTGTAGGTCAAGCTCCTGCCGGGCGCATTGCAAAAGCAATCCCACCCGATCAAGCATGCCGGCCTGAATACAGGCGACATCCCATATACGGGATCTGAACTCTCTGAACAGATCGCTTACAGTGAGACAGCGCGGGGCGATCATGGGCCGACGCACCCTTGCGTCATGGCGCAGTGAACGCAGCAGATAGCGCTCCGGCCTGCTGTGAGGGAAGATAAAAACAGCTGAACCGACATCTCCCCGCGTGTCCTTGATCGCTTGTTCCAGCAAGCGATCCATGAGGTTCTCTTCCCAGGGGAAGACGGTAAGAGGAGCTTTTCCATTCATAAAAGCACCTTCTCCAGACGGCGCTCGTCCAAATATACCAGCGTGCCGCGCACCGGCCTGTTTCGAGCTTCAGCCACAAGGCGCATATATTGCCGTACTTGCCGGCGATGATCTTCTTTGATCGCCTGCGTAAAAGACAGCCCGGTCTTATAGTCCAGAGCGAGCAGACAGGGGCCCTGCCGGATTTCCTCCGGCGGTGACTTCGGATCCGGGGAGGGAAAGGACTCCCGGTATGGAAAGGGAAGGGCAGAAACTCCGGAAGCTGACGGCGCGTACGCCTGCTTTTCGAAGAATGCCTCGTCCACCAGCAGGTCTACCCGGCGCATGGAGCCGTCCGTATCTATAATACTCTGCTCGCGTCGGCCATGGGTCAGCCATAAGGGAGCTTCAGGCAGAGAAACGAACCATGACAGGCAATTCTGCATATCCATGGCGGCGCATTCAGGATCGTCCAGCAGCAGAGGAAAAAGGCGCATGGCCCGGCGTACCGAACGAGTGACGGCCAAGGTCAGGCTTTCAGGGCTATTCGTCAAGGGTAAAAAAAGATTCTCCAGGCACAGGTGGATCAACATCCCTCGCCTGTCCGGGGTAAATCGGGCGTCATCAAGACGGGAACGGTAAATCTTCAGTCGGGGCAGCCAGCCCATGAGGCGCTCTTTTCCCGTCGCGCCGTCGGAGATGCGCCCTGGTCCGTCGCCCCTGCGGGTATTCGTCATCGCGGGCGCTTCGTTGTCGGCCGGTTGCGGCGGCCTTCGGGCAGGCGGGTCATATGTCTCCCCCTTTTCGTCGTCCGCTGTTTCCTCTCGCAAATATTCCCGGCGGCATAGAGTCATGCCTGTACGCTGTTCGTAGGCTTTTAAAAGAACAGCGAGGGCTCGTTGCAGGGAGGTCGAGGATTTTTTCGGGCGAGTGATAAAGGCATATAGAGAGTATACGGGCCGGGTCCAGGCGACGTAAAGCAGGTTCAGATGCTCCGTTTCGTCGGCGCTTTTGGCTGGATAATAGCTGTTTTGCAGCTCTTTGTCGGCCCTGGTAATGAGATCAAGGCCGTCACAGTGAAAATTCGCCAGATCGGCTTTGCGGCTTTTGCTGTGGTGCAGGAAGGGGAGGACAACCACGGGAAATTCCAGTCCCTTGGCCTTGTGTACGGTCATGATGCGGACGGCGTTCATGCTTTCCGGCAGGGGCAGGCGTTCTTTATCCCGGCGTATTCGCCAAAAGGCGAGAAAGGCGGACAGGCAGGAGCACCCGCGCGTTTCCGCCAGATGGGCGATTTCCAGCAAACGTAAAAAAAAAGAGGACTGATCCGGCATGCGTTCGAAAAGCTGGCTGCGTGTAATTATTTCGCGCATGAGATCGTAGGCGCTCATGAAGCCCGCTCCGGCGTGAAATGGCGCCATACGGCTGTTCCAGAATTCAGGAAAGGATTCGCTGAAAAGACGGTATAAAGGAGGACGCTTCTTTGTTTTGTCAAGCGCCGTCCGACTCAGCCAGTCCATGAGGGCGGCGGCGTAAAGGCCGCTGTCCGGCCAGAAGAGATCCGGATCGCTGATCGTTTCCCAAAAAGCTTCATCGTCCGGCGGGTAATCCAGAAAACTGAGAAAAGAGATAAGTTTGCCTACCAGAGGATGGGCATTCAGCAGAAAGCTGTTTTCCGTGACCACGGGTATTCCCCAGTCGCTAATCCATTGTGCCGCGAGCGCGCCCTCGTCGCCGGAAGGCGTGAGTACGGCGATATCTCCGTAGCGCCAGGCAGGGAGCAATTCGTTCAGGAATAGAGAGCGCATGCGATCATGCACCATGTTTCGTACCGTTCCGATCGAATCCGCTTCGGCGATATAGAGAGTTACGCCGGCATGCCCGCTCAGGGGGTCATTTTCCCAGTCCTTTTCTTCGGGAACCTTCTGCTCCACCTGGGCAAAGGCGCGTCCGAGTTCGGATGCCGCTTCCGCGCGGTATTCGGCGGGAGTGTGCTCGGGCAGCATGGCGTTCATGACGTTTTCTTGAATGACGCGATCCTGTAACAGGGAAAAAAAGACGTTGTTGTGGGCGATAATCAGGGGATGACTTCGCCAATTGAAGGGCAGAAAGAGGCGTTTTACTTGAGGGCGCATGGCGAGTAGCGAAGGTTCTTGCAGGACACCGTTGAACAGCCGGGTATCGCCGCCGCGCCAGCCGTAAATGGCCTGCTTTACATCGCCTACATAGGTTAAAGCGCCGCCCGTTGACAGGCTTTCTTCCACCAGGGGCAGAATAGCGGCCCACTGCTCCCGGCTGGTATCTTGAAACTCATCCAGTAGCAGGCGGGAGAGGCGCGTACCCAGACGGCAGAGCGCGTCGGAAACGCCGTATTCTCCGGAAAGCGCGCGACCGGCCAGAAAGGGAATGCTTATGGAGGGGAGAAGCTTGCTGTTGCAGCGTTCCGCCTGCATACGGCTATGAATTTCCAAAGCTAAGCCGACCAATGGGGCGAGTTGCAAGGCATGTTTGAATAGGGGGAATGTATCGGCATAGCCTTTTACAGCATTGGAGAATTCCGTAAAGGCAAGTTCGGCCCGCGAAGAGGCTTTGCCCCTGGAAAAGGCGTTCAGACACGCGTCAAGGCTGTTTTTACGCGCGAAAACGCCCTGCGGAGGAGGGGTATGGCCGCTGAGTTTGATGCAGGAGGCAAGTGTTTTGATGAAGAGGGCATTGGCATGAAGTCTTTCCTCGACAAGAAGGTGGTTCAGCGAGGTCGCGGCGGTGATCAGCTTGTTTCGACGCGTCAGGCAGGCGTTCAGGATAGCCGGGATCTCCATGCGGGGCAGGCTTTTGCCTGTCAGAAGGAGTGTGACCAGTTCCAGCACCTGGTCATGTAAACGCATTTTCGGAGTAAAGCCTCTGCAATCGCCGAAAAATACCAGAGTTCGGCAGGCTTCAGTCAGATCGGCCCGTAATGCGGCCGGGTCGGCGGAATAAAAAAGAGGAAGGTCGGGAATCGCTTCGTGGGGGGGATATCTCTCCTCACTCCGGCCTCTTCGCGCCGGAGCGTCCGCGTAGTCTTCATTACATAAACCGGTAAAACCCTTCTCGTTTGCCGTGTGCGCTTGGGGACTGTTTCGCCCTGTCGGGGCATTCGCAAGCTGACCGACGGCGGAGAGGTCTTCCATAAGGGCATCATAGACAGGTGTGAAAAATTCCGACGGATCGAAACTGGGCTTGAAATCCGGCGGCAATGCCAACTCCAGTGAAGACAGACGCGTCAGGGATGTCAACAGGCTGTCGATGGTACGGATATTTAAATGGCTGTAGTGGCGAAGAATGCGTTCCACCCAAATTTCGGCGAAACCCGGTGTGGCGGAATCAGTGGCCTGTGCTGACAGCCTGCGCTCTTCCAGAGCTTCTTTCTTAAGGAGCGCGATAACGCGGCCCTTCATTTCGGCGGCGGCCTTGTTGGTAAAGGTGGCCGCGAGGATTTCCGACAGACTGTGGACACGATCCGGGCGGGGCAGAGCGCAGGCGGAAACCGGGGATTCCTCTTCCGCCTCTGAGAGCAGGTTCAAAAAAAGCCGGGTCAGGCTGTAAGTCTTACCGGACCCGGCTGAAGCGCTAATTTGCGTAATCATGGTATGCCGGTTCTTTCGGCGGTTTCTTCGATGGGCATAAGCTTCACTAAAGGGAGGACCTCTTATTCTTTGGCGTCAGCAACGTCCACGGTGGCGAGTTCCGGTTGGCCGGTGGAATCGAGCACGGTTTGCCAATAGGCCGAACGGACATTGAGCTTGCGGCGTTTGCGTATGACCAGTTCCAGGGGCAGATGCACGTAGCGATCCATTATTTTTGCCACAACCATGTTGGTCTTGCCGGCCATGCCTGCATGCACGGCGTTTTGGCCCAAAAAGCCGCAATAGACCTTGTCGTTGGCGTTGGCCGGCACGGAGCGGATAGTATAGCTCGGATCAATATATTTCATGGAAAAGCTGATACCATGACTGGAAAGATACTCTCTGATTTCGCGCCGGAGAAGATCGGCTATGTCGGCCAGGGCGGCGTTACCCGAAGCGTCTTTTTCGCCGTCGCTGTTGAGCAGGTGCTGGCCTGCTCCCTCGGCCACGACAATTACCGCATGATTGCGGGATTGCAGGCGCTTGGCCAGTTCCGGCAGGAACCCTCCCGGCCCGTGCAGGGCAAAGGGGATTTCCGGGACAAGGACGAAGTTGACGTCCTTCATGGCCAGAGAGGCATGGGCGGCGATAAAACCGGAGTCTCTACCCATGAGTTTGACCAGCCCGATACCGTTTTTATAGCCCAAAGCTTCAATGTGGGCGCACTGGATGGCCTCTGTAGCCTTGAACACGGCGGTTTCAAATCCGAAACTCTGGCTGATGAAATTAATGTCGTTGTCAATGGTTTTGGGTATGCCGATGATGGAAATGCGCAGATGGCGCTTTTCCACTTCCCGGGCGATGCTGTGGGTAGCCTTCATGGTGCCGTCGCCGCCGATCATGAACAGAATGTTGATGTTCATGCGCTCCAGGGCGTCAACCACTTCGCCGGGCTCCTGGGGGCCGCGTGAGGAGCCGAGTACGGTGCCGCCGAACTGATGAATGTCGGTGACCAGGCGCGGGGTCAGTTCCATCACTTCGTGGGCGTACTTGGGAATAAATCCCTCCAGGCCGTATTTGATGCCGAGCACGCTGGGGACATGGTATTTATGAAATGCTTCCATGACGATGGCTCGGATAACGTCATTGAGCCCCGGGCACAAACCGCCGCAGGTAACGACGGCACATTTCGTTTTCGAAGGATCGAAATACAGCTTGGCGCGCGGCCCGGCGCTTTCAAAGGCTAAAGGGGCAGGCGGCAGGCCGGTGAGTTCTTCAAGATGTTCGCTGTCAAGAAACAGCGGTATTTTTTCTATTTCAGTCAGGCTGCCTGGAGGCATATGCGAGGGGATAGAGGCTTTGCCGAGGGTATAAATGCTGGTGTCAATAATGGTATCGCCGATGGTCAGTTTCGTGCTGGGGGTCATAGGTGTTCTCCTTATGCGGGGCGGCGGGCAGACTTGTGGAGGAGTCTGCGGGGGAATTGTTTACAGCGCGGGAAAGCTGTTGCCGAAAAGCAGCATGTTGGCATAGAGGGCAACGAGCAAAAATACACAGGCGAATACTGCGCCGGGTTTATGGCGCAAAGGGAACTCGCTTTTAACGAGGCACAGCCAGATCAGGCAGCAGGACAAGGGCAGACCCGCCGCGACGATCAGAATGCCGGGGTCCGGAGGCTGGCAGAATTCCGGGGGAAGCGTGTTGCGCAGAAACAGGAAGATGCCGCAGGTTATGATCGAGGCCAGCATGGTGAAGCTGATGGCGGCACGGGCGCAATACTGTATGGCGAACGCATAGTAATCGCGTCCGTAGTCGGCGTTTTTCCGACGGAAGAACAGCCATAGCTGCAATAGGGAAGAGGCGGCGGCAAGGCCGAAGGTTGCAATGCAGGCAAGAAGCGGCCAAAAAATGGGCATATCCAGGTAAAACAATAAACGCGCCTGCAAGACGACGAGAGGATCCTCTTGCAGGGCATCAAGCAGTTCGTTTCGCGAAGAGAGAAAATTAAAGGGGGGATCCTGCAACATGTCCAGCAGAAGCAGGCAAGCAAGCAACGAGGCGAAGGAGAGTGCCACGGCTGTCATGCCGAGGGTGATGTGTGGGGTGCGCCGCGTCTTCAGCATGTTCCAGGAGCTTAGGTACAGACCGGGCAAAAGCGGAATGAGCAGGCACACAAGGCAGAGGGGAAGCGCCGCCCATGGAAAGGCGTTCGACGGAGGCTGCCGGAAACACAGGAAAAGAAAGATACCGGTAATGGCAAGACTTACAATGGCCAGCAGACAAGCGAGTTGGGCGATTTGCATGGCGCATTTGTCATAAAAGGTTTTACGTCGCGCTACAAAGAGAGTTTCTGTTGCCGTTGCCAGCATCGGGGCGCCCAGGGCGGCCGCTTGAAGAAAGAGCAGCAGGCAGAGGAAGCCCAGGGTAATAAAAAATTCCGAGGGCGTCACATCAAACTGTTGTAGGTTTTCCAGAAGCGGCATGGACTTCTCCTCACGACCACGACGTCGTCGTAAAGCTGACAGTATGCCTGAAAACGGTTGTTTCCGCAAGAGATTCCCGAATCGGAGAGTCTCCGGCAGGGGAATGATTCTCCTGCCTGGGCTTTCGGGATAGCGTCCCTTGGAATTAACGGATTCGGAACAACGTTTTTTCCCTGAAAAAGTTTCTTGCATTCTGTATGGGCATTTGCTACGAACAGCCTTCACGCGGAGAGGTGTCCGAGCGGCCGAAGGAGCACGACTGGAAATCGTGTGTACTCAAAAGGTACCGAGAGTTCAAATCTCTCCCTCTCCGCCATGAATTACAAGGGTTTCACTGCAAAACGGTGGAACCCTTTTTTGACTCTGAATCGTCTCCATGCGTGATTTCATGCGTGATGGATTCAAAAACATCCGCAGCGCCCACGTCCACGCCGAGGTCATGGAGATACATTTCCGTGGTCTTCAGGTTTTCATGCCCAAGGATTTTCTGCGCCCGGCGAGGATCGTTAAAGTACGTGGCCACAAAGTGCCGGAGGCTGTGCGCTGTGAACAGAGGGACTTCCGCCTTCTCGCACACCCGATGAAAAAGGTATTTGATCTCTCTGCCCTGGCGCGAATAGCATGTGCCTGTTAACTGATTGGTGAAAACATACGCCTCTCCTCCGGTCCTTTCGGCGTTCATCGCGGCCAACACGTCAAAAAGCGTCTTGCTCAAGGGAAGGGTCCGGCTCTCCCTGTTTCCCCCGCGACGTTTGGAAGTCCACAGTCTGACGGTACGGCGTTCAAGGTCCACATCCTCCCATGCCAGTTCCCGGACTTCCGATACGCGCCCGGCCGTATGGACGATAGCCAGCATGAAGCTGCGGGCAAAAGGAGACGCGGCGTTGAGCGCCTTCATGATATGCTCTTGGGGTGGGACGTATTTGACGTGCCGCTGTGTGGGGAATGTTTCAATCTGGCGTGGCGGGTTGCCTTGGCAGTACCCTTCGATATTGGCCCACGCCCAGAATGCCGAGAGAACGACCTTGTACTTGTTGGCGGATTTTTTTGAAACCTTTTCCGCGATGAAAAGGAGAAAATCGTTGAGCGAGCGTCTGTCTATCTCTTCCAGCCGGGCGTTTTCGCCGAAAAAAGCGATCAGCCTTCTCAATACCGTGCGCTTGTAGACAACTGTGTTCCTTTTCCGGCGTTGCCCCTCTTCGTCAAGATACAGCGCCACGGACTGGTATAAGGCCAAATTTCGCGGCAAGGGCGTCAATTTCCTCCGCTGTGCGTCCCTTTCCCATTGCAGGGCGTCCAGTTTGCTCGCAAACCCGCCATGACCGGCCGCCCTTTCGCCGTCTTGATAGAGTTCCGCCCGCCAGCGAACGCCCTTTTTCGTCTTGTACTTCGATACCGCCATGCGCAGCCTCCATGATGGAGGCAGCATCCCACAAAAAACGGGCGCTCCGCAAGCCCGTTCCTTCACCCACAAAAATATGCGGGAAGCGCTTCCATGTTTTTCTGAACGTTTCCCGGCTGACCTGTAATTTGTCGGTCATTTGCCCGGATGTAAGAATTTCCATTACATGTCTCCTTTCGGCAAACTCTTCTCAATGCCGCCGGGCTTGGCGGACACTCGCGCGCGCCGCTGAAAAGGCTGCCCACGGTCAGCACGGGGCGCCCCAGTTCCTGAATCGAACAAACTCCTCCAGATGCCATTGCAGGCAGCGATACAGCGTGATGATATCCCGGTTGAGGTCGTTGATGACCTCAACCGGGCTTTCCGGTTTGCGGAAAAGCATCCAGGCAGCGCCCGCGAAGGGCTCGCAGTAGCAGCGGTGCTCCGGGATGCGCTCTATGACGCGTTTTGCCAGTCTTGATTTGCCGCCGAGCCATCCGGCCATGGGCGGCCGGATCGAGGATGGGGGAAAATCGGGCATTGGCAGCTTCGGTTCAATCTTGAGTTCGGGTGTAGTGGTCGTCATGGCGTCAACTATTCCAAGAAGGCCTGGCAACCGTTCCGGCAGGGCTTCTGCAAGCAATCAAATTCATCAACCTGTTTGCCGTTGTTGGGGCAGGTGACGAACTGGCCGCCGTCGAAAGGATCCGCGAAGCCTTCGCCTTCCGGGTTTTCCTCTTCAGCGAGGGCGGGTTCTTCCTGCGCTGGCTGGGCCGTCTGCTTCGGGGCGGGCTTCGCCTCGGACTTGCCCGCAGGCGGGTTTTGTTCCTGAGCCTTCTTTTCCTGCTTCGGCTCTTCCTTGGCCTGCTCTGGCTTCTGGCCGCATTCCGGGGACGCGGCGACAAGATCAAAAAAATCTTCACGCTTTGCCGCGCCGTCCCTTATGGACGTGTAGATACTGCGAAGCTGAACAAGATCCTGTTCAATGGTCGCGTCGAGCCTATGCCCCAGCCTGCGTTCAAGCATTTCCGTGGTGACGCCGTATTCCTGAAACACGGCGGACATTTTGCGAACGCGATCCACAAGCGTAACATCGCCGCAGGATTTCTTGAGCGTCGATTTGCAGGCATTCATGGCTTCTTCGGTGATGTCGCCGGGGATAATTTGCAGGATGCAGGCGCGAATGCGGCGGCTGGCATTACTGGCGACAACTTCGTAAACGTCGCGCGGGTCCTTCAGCTTATTGTTGCCATACTTCGTGTAACGGATGTGCGGGACGCGGAACGTCCGGCAGGAACGGGTGTTGCTTTCCTTGTCGAAGGCGTAGGCCTCGACGTCGGTATAGCCCGGCCCGCTGCCGACTTCCCGGTAGCCGTAATCGATATTGCCCCATGCGTTCGCCAGCACTTCGGCAAGACGGATGCTCGGCCCGGTGACGACGGTCGTTTCGCCGCGCGGGTAGGCGTAGGTCGCGTTTTCCGCAAGGCTGAGGCGCTTGCAGGCGTTCAGGATGCGCGTGTAGGCCTCTAATTCGTCGCGCGGGAAGCGCTTTGCGATCGCCATGCTTGCCTGAACTTCGGCGATGGCGCGAACTTCGGCGACGGAGGCCAGGGCGTGGCCCGCGCCCGCCGACGGCGCCGGGGGTTGAAAGAATCCGTTGTTGTCCTGCTGAACAGGCATGCCGGTATAAACCGGCACGTTGTCATAAGAGGCTGTTTGCTGCGTCATGGCTATGCGCTCCTTTTGGGCAATATCTTCCGGTGGGCAGGAATATGCGGACATGTGAAAAAATATCCGCAGAACTTCATGGAACAACACCAGTGATCGGCCTGCGCGGGCGGGAATATACCGGCATGTATGCTGGCCGTCATGATCCCGAACTTGCGGACAAGAATCTGAAGATCCTCTTCCGTGCGGCTGGTCGGGATGGTCTGAATCACGGGCGTCTTGTTGTTCACCAGCACGTCAAAAAGCAGTTCTTCCGGGTATTCGCCGGTCTCTTCCTTGACGGATTCCCGGTAGACGGTCGGCTGGGGCGACGTGTGGGCATTGTCTTCGGACCATTTTCTGCCGCTTGTCTTCATGTCGCGAAGCTTGCGATCCGCCGTGTAGCAGTCGAGGATCGTCACGACCGGCAGGGCCACGCCGGGAATTTCCAGCGTCACGCGATGTTCGACCAGGGCGGGCATGATGGCCGGGGCAAGTTCCAGCCTGAACAGGGTCGCCAGCGAAACGGCGTCGTCCTTCCCCTGTTCCATGGCGATTTTAGCGCCAGGAACTTCATCGGGCGCGAAAAACACGCCTTCGTAAAGAGCCTTGTCGTAAGCTTCGGCGGCGGCATCCTGCACGGCGTCAAGCGGCATGTCTTCCCCGGTCTGCATCTTGGCCCTGAAATTTGTTTCCGCTGCCTTGTGGACGCCGGAGCCGACACGCGCGGCAATGCCAGGCGGGATCACCTCGCCTTCAATGTACCGTCGGCGCCACTGTTCTGCGCAGCGATGAAAGGTGTCAAGCTGGGAAACTGAAAGATGGCTGATCATACTTCATCACTCCTTGACCTGATCAACGAAAATCCGGATGCGTCGACCGTTCCAAAGGCTTGGACGCGCCATCACGCTTCTGAAAAGGAAAACTCATCGCCTATCTTGTCCGTAAGCTTGTCCGTCATATCGTACAGACCGCCGAGACAGATGCGCTTGACATCGTCAAGGGACTTTCTCACAAGCGCAAGCTCGGTCCTCAGCCTGTCGTTTTCGGAAAGCGTCTCGTCACGTCTGTCGAGCAGGGCATTGACGCACAAGGCGTAGGACGAAATCAAATCAACGTCTGTTATGTCCATGTCGCAGCGTGAGCAGCGCCACGCGCCTCCCGCCGGGCTGTCGCGCCAGGTAAGCCACGTTTCGCCGGAATCCCCCGCAACCGGGTTGAGCATGGCGCTCATGAGGCATGCGGGGCACAGGGCGTCCGCGTTTCT
>JAITHT010000055.1 GCA_031279825.1 Desulfovibrio sp.
GCAGCCGCGATATATTTGAGGGATATCGCTCGCAAGGCCCGCGCCGACTCCTCAAGGCACCGCCAAAACCGACATTACTTGGCTACTACAAAATGTGCGAAAAATTCTGGACACTACCCTCTTCCCCTTGTTCCCTCACGATTCCTTCCGGCACTTGTCGCGGCGGTTACGTTTGGGGGTTCTTCGTCGTTGGCAAGTTAAATTTACGTTAGAGTAATTTTTAAGTCAACAAAAATTACGCTACCGTAAATAAAAATATTTATGCAGTTCTCTGCTGGGGGAAGTTGGCAAAAAAAATCCCGCAGAACGCGGGAAAGAAAAACCCGCCAAAGCGGGTCGCGGAGGGAATATTTTGGGATTACTTAGTAAGGCTCGAAAGATCTATTTTTGTGCTTGTTCTATCGTCAGGAAAGAGGGGCGGTATCGCATGAGTGTCTTTTTTGTGCAGTTCCTGTGCCAGCGCCTTCATGCCATCCTGCCCCATGAACATCAATGTATATGATGCTCCAAGCTCCGCGTATTTTTGAATATCGCGAAGGTTTTTTGCACATGTTGTAATGTGGCTAATCAACATACAAAATTCTTCATACTTGAATCCATACCGTTTGAATTTTTCTTCTTCCTCTTTAGCTTCAAGAGCAGCACTGTTCCATTCTTCACTATTCTACACTTACATCTTGCTCAAGCAAGTTGGCTATTTCGTCTATATCAGATTGGCTCAAAATCGTGATGTGGCACAAATTATTTTGAACAGCAGCAGTCAAAGCGGATGTCTTTTGTTCCTTGTTGTTATCTGACGGATTAGATGGCTCTGTGGCCTTTTTCTTACCAAAGAGAGAAGACAAAAATCCCATAGTTATGTCCTATTGCTGAATATCCGTTTCATGCTCCATTTCCGCCAAGTTGTGAGGGCTTCCAAGTTCAGGAGCGATTCTCCACATCATGTCGCAAGGGCTTTCCCTTTTCGGATCCAACAATATGTGTTGATCTGTTTTGATCAGGCTCTTGGACTTCCGACGCTTCATTTTTTTAGTGTCGCCATCAGTTCCTTTTGCAGCCGAATTACTTCGTCTTTTGCCTCAAGAAGTTTTTGCGAGTCTTCGAGCTTAATTTCTAATTCACGGCACTTGCGTTCCAACGCTTCATTCTCCGTGGAATCTCCTATGATTATGCGCGCGTTGAGACGCTCGAAAGGCATTATCAAGGATTCTATCTTAGGGAGGTGCGTTCCTGTAACCCATCGCGAAAAAGTCGCAGCCGTAACACCCAAGTACTCCGCAGCCCGGTTTGCCTTCCCGCCGCATTGGGTATCCCTGAAACGCTCAAGTAGTTGTATTATCTCTTTTTCTAGACTCATAATAGCAACTATCCCCCATTTTTACGGATATGTAAAATCCGGCAACGGAATTTTTGTTGCATTTTTATTACGCTAGCGCAATAATATGCACATGAAAAACATCACTACCGAACTCAAATACTTTTTCGAGGCAACCGGGGTTCGCCAATGCCAGTTGGCCGAAGCCTCCGGCGTTTCTACGGCAACCATCAACAGGCTTGTAAAAGGCGTTCAAAGCGACGTTCGTTTGAGTACGGCTGATTCGCTGCGCAATGCCATGGCCGCTTTCCGTCAACCCGAAACGCCTCCGGCGGAACCGGCATGCGAAGCGCGTGCGTGATCCTCACAGTGTGCGGGCATCTCCATGCTTGCAGTGTAACAGGCTGAAAATTCAGATGAACCATAAATGACGGACGAATTTACGGAAGATCGGGGCTACGAGCCGCGCGAGTTGCAGAACCCCGGCATCATCGAAGCCTTTGCGGAGGGCGTGATGGCCTTCCGGGCATGAGGCCGTTCGAAAGCGGCTGCGCAAGGGGAAAAGGTGGATGAAATTAAGGCGCGTAGCGCGAAGATGCTCAGGGTGGTGATCAATGGGCTGGCTCTATACACAGGGAACGGAGGGCTTGAAGCCGCCCTGCACCTCGTATTGCCCGGATATCGAACCGTTTGCGATGTCGAACGGCAAGCTTACGCCGCATCTTCGCGAACGGCTCTTTATTCTCGGAACGCTGGCCGACTCCGCGCGCGTCTGACGGCCCGAATGGCGGCCCGAACCAGAGGGGCAGCAAGGGAGATCTCATGCTTCCTTCAGCGGTTCAGGATTGGGCGACGCCGACTGCCTCAGTCGCGACCGGCGGCCAGACGTCCAGGGGCGGCGACAGGAAGGGGGAACTTCTCCTTGCCGGACAATCTATGTGGGCCACGCCGACTACAGCGCAGAACGGGCCGGATTATGCCCGGAGCGCGCGCAAGGGATCGGGGACGGACGACATTGTGACGCATGCCGCCAAGTGGGGAACACCGACGGCGCGGGACTGGAAAGGGTCGGGCATGAGCGCGCAGCTTCCGACGGACGTTATCAATGGCCGTGGCCCGCAGGACGCGGGGCCGAACAATACGCATGGGAAAAGCCCCGGCTCGCTGAATCCGGATTGGGTCGAACAACTCATGGGGTGGGCGCCCGGAATGAGCAACTTCTCTGCCTCGGCAACGGAGTGGTCCCGGTGGCTGGCGCTCTGGCGTTCGTTTCTCTTTGGGAAAAGCTGAAGAGGGGCGCGTGATGGATGTCCGCTGCCGTCACCGTCTGCCCAATCCGGAAACCGCCGGGTGTACCACCATGGAAAAGCTGAAAGAGGCCGCCCGGCTATATCCGCACTTACGGCCATGTCCACGGCACAAGGGTTCAAAAGGTTCTTGGCATTGGACGTACCGAAAATACTGCGAGACATGCCCGAACGCCGTGCGTCCGAAGGACTGACTATGAACAGAGGCTATATAAAATTCTGGCGCATAGCTGAAGACTCCCGCGTATGGAGCCGTGGCATTGAATACCGTGGGCTTCTAATTACCCTTTTGACCATGGCGAACCACAGGGGGGCATATTTCCTTGGCACAAAAATAGAGCGCGGCCAGGTCGGAACGTCAATGCAAAACCTTGCTTCAGACCTCGGCGTATCCCGCCAGAAGCTGATACGCATGTTTTCC
Organism: Desulfovibrio sp.; assembly: GCA_031279825.1. Taxonomy (GTDB): domain Bacteria; phylum Desulfobacterota; class Desulfovibrionia; order Desulfovibrionales; family Desulfovibrionaceae; genus Frigididesulfovibrio. Next base: position 3,044 of record JAITHT010000055.1, read on the forward strand.
AACCTTGAAAAAGATGATGTAGTTAAGGTTAAAAATGTGGACAACCGTTTTACACTCGTAAACATAACAAATTACAACATTTATCAATGTGAAAAATACGGCACCCGGACAACGGTTGATACAACGGTTGATACAACCACCGGACAACCACCGGACACAATAAAAGAAGTTAAGAATAAAGAAAAGACAGAAGAGTATTCTCTTCGTTCATACTCTTCTTGCTCGGAGCAACCTGCGGCTGCTTCCGAGCCGCCGACGCCTCCGCCTCCGCTTGAACCCGTCATCACTCTTCCCCTTAACACGGGGGAAGAGCATCCCGTTACCCAAGGCGATGTTGAAATCTGGCAAGACCTTTACCCGGCTGTGGATGTTGTGCAGGCGCTTCGAAATATGCGCGGCTGGCTGATTGCCAACGACCGAAAGCGGAAAACAAAAAGTGGCGTCAAACGTTTCCTCAACTCATGGCTGGCAAAAGAGCAGGATAGAGGCGGGACTACTGCCGTTTTTATCCGCGACGGCCCGCCCGGCCAGATACAGGCGCAGCCTGCGGCCAGGACACAGCAGCAGAAAAACAAACAGGACCTGGAAGGACTAGCGGCTTTCGTCGGCGCATCAGACAAGGAGTTTGCAAATGGCTACACCCCAGAGAATAGCAACGGAACTTGCCCGCATGGCAATGCTTTACCGGCACCCGCTGGACAAGGAAACAGAACTTCCGCACATGGCGGCGGCATGGACAGAGCTTTGTTTTGACCTAAATGATGAACAGTTCATCGTCGCCTGCAAGGCACATTTGCGGGGATCGAAGTTTTTCCCCTGCCCGGCAGACATCCTGAAGGCATACGAAGATGCCATGCCGTTGTATACGCAGATGACCGCGCTGCCGGAGTATACGCACAGTCCAGAAGAGGCGCACAGGTCTGCGGTAAGTGCGGCAATGTGCATTATGAGCCTCTCCAACCCTGAAGCCAAAAAGTTCTTCGCCATGAACGACTGGGAGGACAAAGACGCACTTTCCCGGAGAATGCTTGGAGAAAAATACCCCGAACAATTGAAGCCGGTTTCACGGCGTGGCCCTGTGAGCATTGGGAGCTTCGTGGGGGGTCGCCAATGAGCAGCATGGAGTTTTCCGGCGTCGGCGAAAAGGCGCTCGAACTCCAGGCCATTGCGGAATGGGGGGTGCTGGTCGAACAGATGTGCAAAATAGGCTACTACGGTACGCCGGACCTGCACCCGACCACGGTCTATGTGCTGCGCATGCTCGGCGGGTGGAATGTCGCCTGCCAGTGGATGAGGAGGCAAACACTGGCAAGCCAATGCGCATGTCTCGATGCGCTTAACGCGCAAAATCGCCTCAGGAGAAGTCGAAATTAACGGAGGTGTGTCAAACATCGGAAAGACGCAAAAAGCTCGCCAAAACTAAAGCCATGTGGCAAAAACAGGGCAATGCGCGGAAGGATCGAATGGAGGAAATCGGCATGCATCGCATGAAGGGATGCTTGAGCCTGGAGGCCGCTCCAACGTCGCGTCATCATCCTCTGACCATCGCTGTGGCATGCAGATACGCGGCAAGCTCCGGCGTAAGTATAACGCGAGGTCCGCCGCCTCCCTGTCCGCGCGGCGATCCGGCCGGCCAGCCCATGAGGACGTTCCATCGGTGATGGGTAGGGCGAGACTCGCGCACGTCCCAGAGGACTCCCTGGTAGTCGAGAGTCCTCCCCATGACACGCGCGTGACGTGCCACATCATTCCCCGGGCGCGGTAGCGTGCCGCTTGCGCTGGATCGACGCTACCTGACGCGTCACTCCAAACATGCGTGATATCTCGGCATTGCTCAGCGACCAGTCAACGCGCGTCCAGTCGACAGCGTACTGGCTGCCCTTTGTCGGACGCCCACCGGTTACACGTGACGACTCGGCGGCGGAAAGGCGTGATTTCTCGTGGTAAAATCCTATAAACCATTGGCTTTGCTGCTCATCCGACATATTGTAATTGATTGACATACTCTCTGACGGTATCTTTGCGATGAGATCGCATATGCGACTGTCAGCCCACTTTGGCATGCGACGACGGAGCGCGTTGTGGATAGTCGCAAAATTTTGCGCCGGACACTCCGCGCCCTGTATGATATCATGCGGCTGCAGACCGCCTTTTGTAATCACATCCAATACCGCGTATACGCCTCCCCATGCCTCGGCCGTGTCCATTGCCGTTGTGTCCATTGCCGTTGTCTCCATTGTGTTTGCCTCTCTTGTGTGTGTGTGTCAGGACAATGCAGCCTGCAAGGCAGCCTGGTGCGTCGTCATGATAGCGTTGATTATCGCTGCTGGGGTTATCCTCGGATCCCTGTTGTTGATCCACCATCCCGCGCTTGTCTCGGCTGATATTATGGTCGTGGCTGCCGCTTGCAGATCCATGTCGGGACTCAGGCGGGCGGCGTTATCCTCGAGGTGCTTGAGTATCTGCCCATAACGTGTCAATCTGATGCTGCTTGCCCAGGCTACTTGCTTCTCGCTGCCCTTCAGAGCCGACAAATTTAGCTCTGTCGCTGTGGCTGATGCCTTGGCATTTTGCTCGGCGTACGCTGCCTGCTGGCACTCGTCGCATACATGTCGCGCAAGCCAGTCCGCGCGGCCTTGACGCTCGCTTATCTTGCCATCTATGTTGTGGGTCCTGGTATGTCCGCATGAGTGTGTTACGTCGTACTTTGCCATCTTGTTTTCCTCCGTTTTTGTTTTTGCCCTTGTTGAGTCCAAAATAATTATGTTTTTAAAATATGTCAACATATTTTGTCATATTTTTTATATTTTTTTATTCCAAATATTTCAAATGGTTACACACAATTAAGGAGGTCGTTTGCATGGCTGATCAAAAAATTGTGCTGCCCATCCATCTTGGGCACTCCGACAAAAAGGGTGATGCCCAGGGAGCCGAGGCCATCGCCAGGGCCATGGGCGTATCAAGGGGGACCATCGTCAGATGGCGCAAAGCAGGCGCTCCAGTGTATATTGTTGGCAAAAAATACCAGTGTCGCTATGATGAGATATGGGACTGGATCGCCAAAAACGAAAAAATCATTTACCCCGGAGAACCTGTCAAGTAGTCACTGCTGTATCACAGATGTGCACTGCTGTATCACAGATGTGACATCCATCAGTTTTTAAAAAAAACACGTGCTATGCTTTCTCAAAAGGGGAGTAATGCATGGCGTCATCAAAAAGCTCAAAATTTGCTTCGGCTGTCGCGCTTGTCGCCGCCGTTGTCGGCATCGGCGCGGCGTCAATCATCGTACCATTTGTTGCCGGCCACGAAGGCGAGGTACTCAATGGATATCTCGACCCTGTGGGCGTAGCTACAAAGTGCTACGGCGACACGCATGACGTGACAGTCGGCAAGCCGTACACGCGTGACGAGTGCCTGCGGTCACTCGCGGACCAGCTTGTCGCCCACGCGGAGCCGGTGCTCTCCTGTACTCCATGCCTTGCCGGACGTGACAAGCCGTTGGCCGCCGCAGTATCCCTTGCCTACAACATCGGCACCGCCGCCTATTGCAAGTCGTCCGTCGCCCGGTATTTCAACGCGGGCGAGTATGAGCGCGGCTGTCGGCGTATCTCCGAGATATACACGACCGCCGGGGGCAAAGAGCTTCCCGGCCTTGTCAGGCGGCGCAAGGATGAGTCCGACATGTGCCTGCAAGGGCTCAAGGAGGGTGGCTGACATGCCCGCCGTGCTCGGTTTTTTTCTGAAATTGTTGCCTTTCTTCTCGCCGCTCGCCGAGAAACTTTTCCCTGCCGCGAGCGCCAAAGCGGAGGAGCTTCGCGCCGAGAAAGAGCTTGTCGAGGCGCGCGCATTTGCAAAAGGGCGCATCAGCCCGGCCTACCTGCTCAAATTTGTCTGCGTAGCTCTCTTTGCCGTCTTCGGATCGGCCTTTGCCATGCATCTCTTTTTCCCGGAGACGTTCCCGGCCTCTCCCATTGACGAGCTAAAAGAACTTTTCAGCCTCGGCGAGGGTCTTTTTAGACAGTAATCGGGGGAACATATGGAAAATAAGGACATTGGTGAGATTTTTAGCCGTCTCCGCAAGATCGAAAATGATGTCATCAATCTCAGCAATGAGACCGTCAAGATCCGCGCCATGCTGCAGGAACGGTGCTCGACGAGAGGAGATCTTTTGAGCGGGCATGAGGATCGGATCAGGCTGCTCGAAGAGGATCGCCACAAGCGCAAGGGCGGTATCGCCGTGCTTGCCTGCCTGCTCGCTGCCGCAGCTTCCGCGGGCGCGGCTCTGGTCAGGTTCCGGGGCAACTGAGATGGCGACTAAAAAAACAATAAGGACAGACGCTTATGGATCTGCCGCTGCGTGCACTGCCCACACATGAGGATATCATCGGTATGGCACAGAGCCACGCCAGTGAGTGTATCAACACACTTGTCGATGTTATGCACACCGGCAACAACAATGCAAAGATCGCAGCGGCTAACAGTCTGCTTGACCGAGGCTTTGGTAAGGTCGGACAACCCATTGAATTTACTGGTGCCGACGGCGGCCACGTCGCTGTATCTCTCGGGATAAGCAAGGCAGTCGCCGACGCCCTAAGCGTGTTGCATGGAGTCCAGGGATATGCTGAGGCAAGACGCCATGGCCATGTATCATGATGTGGACAGGCGCTACAGGGAGACCGGAGACCACTCTGATGTCAAGGCGTTGCTGGCCGGCGACCTCTTCTTTCTCATGCTTGTCGGGCTCGGCAGGACCGACATGAGCTGCGACTTCATTTACGACCGCTGCCGGGAAGTCCAGGCAAGCCCGGACGGGCATCTGGATCTGTGGGCGCGAGAGCACTACAAGTCGACGATCATCACGGTCGGCAAGACGATCCAGGACATTTTGAACGATCCGGAGGTAACTGTCGGGATTTTTTCTCACACAAGGCCCATTGCCAAGGCCTTTCTCAGACAGATCAAACGGGAGTTTGAAGCCAACGCCACGCTCCGGGAGCTTTTCCCACACATCAAGCCGCCGGAGCGCTGGGAAAAGCGTACATGGTCGGAGGATGACGGCATCATCGTCCGCCGCCGGGGCAACCCCAAGGAAGCGACTGTTGAAGCCTGGGGACTGGTCGACGGCCAGCCCACGGGCAAGCATTTCTCTCTGCTCATCTATGACGACGTGGTGACCATGGAATCAGTTAACACGCCGGAAATGATCGCCAAAACAACCGACGCATGGAGGGTTTCACTGAACCTTGGCTCTCGCGGCGGCAAGCGCCGCATGATCGGCACACGCTACCACGCCGCCGATACCTACAGCGTCATCCTTGACCAGGGCAGCGTCTCGCAGCGCGTTCATCCGGCCACGGTCGACGGAAGTTTTGAGGGCGAGCCCGTCTTTCTGACGCGCGAATCACTGAACGAGAAGCGACGGGACATGGGGCCTTTCGTCTTCGCCTGCCAGATGCTGCAAAACCCGCTGGCCGACAAGGCACAGGGATTCGCTCCGGAGTGGTTCAGAAAAACGGACAACGAGGACAACACGGCCACGGGCATGAACGTCTACATCCTCGTCGATCCCGCCGGAGCCAAGAAAAAATATTCGGACTTCACTGCCATGTGGGTCGTCGGCCTGAACGTTGACGGCTGTTACTACGTCCTTGACGGCGTTCACGACCGCATGAACCTCGCCGAACGCGCAAGGGCATTGTTTGACCTGCATCGCAAGTGGCTGCCGGTGGCCGTCGGCTATGAGCTCTACGGCATGCAGGCGGACGTGGAGCACATGCGCTTCCGTATGGGACAGGAAAACTACCGTTTCAATATCATCGAGCTTGGCGGACGTATGCCCAAGCCGGATCGCATCCGCAGGCTTGTGCCGGTGTTCGAACAATTACGCGTCTGGTTTCCCGCGCGCATGACGCGGGTACGCCTGGACGGCTCGCCATACGATTTGACCGAAGAATTTTACAGGCAGGAGTACGTCACCTTCCCTGTTTCGAGACATGACGACATGCTGGATTGTCTTTCCCGCGTGCTCGATCAGGATCTCGGGGCGTATTTCCCGAGGGACAACGCGCGACGCGTGGAATTGCCGCGTAAAACGCGCTGTGTTTCGAACAAATATGATGACTGATACAAAGTGCGATCAACATGTCGGTATGACGCGAAAAAACAGGTAACCCGCCGTAACTGGGCTGCGCAGGCAAGCGCGGTTACAGCGGAAAGGAGAAAAGCCATATGTGCGGTGGAGGTGGGGCCAGTGCCCCGAAAGTGCAGAAAGCGCCGGTCGCTCCGGCCATTGTCGCCCCGATGGACGCGGAAAAGAGCTCGCAAACGGCGTCAGACCAGGAACGCAAACGCAGGCAGGCCGCTTCAGGACGGTCTGACACCATTCTGACGCGCGGGCTCGGCGTTGCGGGCGATGCCAGAACCGGCGGCAAGAGACTCCTGGGGGAATAGGGCATGGCCGGAGGAATGGACAGCAAGCTGACGCTGGAAGAACAGAGTCATTTCGTCCGCAGACTGAAAACGCTGGAAGACGAGCGGAAAAACGGATGGGAAAGCCATTGGCGCTCCCTGGCAAAGAATTTCCTGCCGCGCCGCTCACGCTTTCTGGACGCCGGAGACAGAACCAATGACGGCGGGATCATGAACATGCTGCAATCCGGCGTCGGCATACTGTGTCTGCGCGTCCTGGCCAACGGCATGCAATCCGGCCTGACCAGCCCGGCGCGACCGTGGTTCTCCCTTGATCTGACAAACAAGAATCTGGCGGACTCCGAACAGGCGAAGCTATGGCTGCACGACACCTACGAGAAAATGGTGGACGTGTTCCGGCAGACCAATTTCTACGATCAGGTCCATATCCTGTACTCTGAGCTTGCCTGTTTCGGAACAGCCTGCATGATCATCGAGGAAGACACGCGGAACGTCATCCGCTGCCGGACGTTGACCGTCGGCGAATACGCCATTGACGCCGGTGAGGACGGGCGGGTTGACACCCTGTACCGGCGCGTCCGCATGACTCCCAGGCAGATGCTTCAGGCCTGGCCGGACGCGACTCCGGACGACGTGGAACGCATGGCGGACAATGACGAGAGCCGCTGGATAACGGTTCTTCACGCCGTCGAGCCAAACATGCAGCGCAGGGAAGGGAGCCGCAAGGGCGACGAGCGTCCGTACCGCTCCGTGTACATGATTCTGGACGGAGCGCGGCGGGCCGTTCTTGAGGACTCGGGATATTACGAGTTCCCGGCGCTATGCCCGCGCTGGATAACCACGGCCAGCGACATTTACGGCTCAAGCCCGGCTATGGACGCCATCGCGGATTGCCGGGAGCTTCAGAAGGCTGTGGAGAAGACAAGGATCGGGCTGGAAAAGGAGGTCGATCCGCCGCTGCTGGTTTACAACAAGGGGATTGACGGCGTTATCGACACTTCCGCCGGAGGCGTCAACTACACGTCCGGCCTGACGCAAGGACAGGAAGCTGTCGTGCCGCTTTCCACCGTCAGGGCCAATCTGCCCGCCGCCGAGCGCTGGATAGCAAGACTTGAAAACATCCTGCAACGGCATTTCCACAACGATCTGTTCCTTATGATTTCAGAAGCCAACAAGCAGATGACGGCCACGGAAGTAGCGGAACGCCAGGGAGAAAAGCTGCTCATGCTTGGCCCGGTTCTGGACCGTCTGCGCTCCGAGATGTTCCAACCGCTTATCGAGCGCGTGTACGGGATCATGGACCGCAAGGGCATTGTGGCCTTCCCGCCGCCCGGCCTTGAAGGCGAACAGGTGAACGTCGAGTTCATATCCATTCTCGCGCAGGCTCAGAAACAGGCCGGTATCGGCGGCATCAGCCAGACCCTGGCCTTTGCCGGGCAGGTGGCGCAACTGTATCCGCAAATCGTGGACAAGTTCAACTTTGACGAGATGGCGGACGCCTGGGCTGAAATGCAGGGCATCGCGCCGAACCTCATGCGTTCAGACGAGGAAGTCGCCCAACTGCGTGAAGAACGGGCAAGGCAACAGCAAACCGCGCAAATGATGGCCATGGCGCAACAAGGCGCGGACGCATTCGCCAAGGGCAGCGTGGGGGCAAAGAATTTACGACCGCAAAACGATGACCCTGGCGCGACGGAAAAAGCGCTTGGGCCGTTCTCAGGGGTGTAGCCGTGAGACCTTCCATACCCGCCGGGGAATTCTTCCATGTGCCGGAGAGCGAGGATCTTGAGCTTGACGATCTCCGGGTGTTGCTGCGTATGCCGGGAGGCCGCCGCGTTTTCCGGCGTCTTCTGGCGGCGTGCAATGTGATGGGGCCGAGCATGGGCAAGGACGGCCGCGTCACCGAATACAACGAAGGGTTGCGGGCCTGTGGGCTCTGGCTCGCGACGAAAATAGAAACGGCGTCTCCCGGGGACATCGCCCGGCTAATAATGGAAAGCGGCTGCGACAGGCTGGCTGCCAACGCCAAAACAACAACATCTGTGAACGAAAAAAGGAGAAAAAACGATGGATGACGGCGTACTTGATGCCACGGGCGGCGGCGAGGCTTCCGGCGGCGGCGAGGCTTCCGGCAATCCGCAGGGCGGGGAACCTGATGGCGAGTCCATGATGACCAGGCCGGGAGGCGGGAACAAGGACGCCGCAGGCGGAAAGGATGGTAAGGCTGACGACAAGGCCGGAGAGAAGGACGGCGGCAAAGAGCGGGACAAGGACAAGGGAGACAAAGACCCGGCCGACAAGGTGCCCGAGAAACCCGACGACTACGATTTGAAGTTTTCCGCCAAGACGACGGTTGACAAGGAGTTGCTTGGGGACTTCCGGAAGGCCGCGCATGAAATGGGCATCAGTCACGGCAAGGCGCAAAAGCTGGCGGCAATGTACGAAGCCCATGCGGCCAAAGCCGGGGAACGCGCCGACGAGGCGCAGCGGAAAACCATTGAGGAGGCCCGCGCGAAGTGGGAAGGCGAGATCGAAAAGTCGCCCGCCTTTACGCAAGAGCGCGAGCACATCCGTTCCGCCCTGCGCCAGTACGGCGATCCTGAGCTTTACGACCTTCTGGATCAGACACTCCTTGGTTCGCATCCCAAGATGTGGGCATTTATGGCGAAGGTCGGCAAGGCTCTGGCGGAACCGGGATTCCACGGCAGAAACTCCGGGCGGGAGCGTTCGGCGGCGGACGTGCTGTACCCGAACCAGGGGAAATAGCGGTGATTTTTATTTCCAAAACATAAGGAGAAAGAACGATGGCTGTTATCGGTGATACCGTCGCCACGCTTGGCGACATCGCGAAAAGGCTCGACGCCAACGGCAAGATCGACAAGATCGTTGAAATGCTGAACCAGACCAACGAAGTTCTGGACGACATGATGTTCAGGGAGGGCAACCTGCCCACCGGGCACAAGACCACGATCCGCACCGGCATGCCCTCGGCGGCGTGGCGTCTTTTAAACTACGGCGTTCAGCAGTCCAAAAGCAAAACACAGCAGGTAACGGACACATGCGGCATGCTCGAAGCCTACGCCGAAGTGGACAAGGACCTTGCCGATTTGAACGGGAATACCGGCGAGTTCCGCCTTTCCGAAGACCGCGCGTTCCTTGAGGCAATGAATCAGGAAATGGCAAGGACGCTCTTCTACGGCGACACAAGCAGGAATCCGGAACGCTTTCTCGGTCTCGCCCCGCGCTTTTCCACTCTGGACAAATCCAAGGCTCCAACGGCGGTCAACGTCATTGACGCGGGCGGCACGGGCAACAACCTGACATCAATCTGGCTCGTGTGCTGGGGCGATCAGACCGTGTTCGGCATCTACCCCAAGGGCAGCAAGGCAGGATTCCAGCACAACGACAAGGGACAGGTCACCCTCAAGGACAAGGACAACGGCCAGTACGAAGGCTACCGCACCCACTACAAGTGGGACATAGGCCTTGTGCTGCGCGACTGGCGCTACGTGGCGCGGATCGTCAACATCGATCTGGCCACGATTACAGACGAAAAACTGATTCAATTGCTGATCGAGGCGTCAGAGCTTCTGCCGGATCAGCGCCTCGGCCGCCCGGTGTTCTACATGAACCGCCGCACGCGGACCCGCCTCCGCAACGCGAGGCTGAACAAGAACAACGTCCAGCTTACGCCCGAAAACGTGGAAGGCAAGAAGGTTATCGCCTTTGACGAAATTCCGGTGAAGCGCTGCGACGCCATTGAACTGACCGAAAAGCAGGTGGTCTGAACCGCCATGTCTGAACCTCACTGAAAGGAGCATTGCCATGATTCTGGATTACGACAACATGTTCTCCAAAGACCAGGCCGTAACCGCCACAAGCGGCTCAACTTCCACCGTCGATCTCGGGCCGGGCGATGCCGGGCCTTCGGAGCGCGTCAGCCTGTTCGTTACCTCCTCGACGCCCTTTACCGGAACCGGAAGCCTCGCCGTTGAACTGCACACCTCCAACGCCGTTGGCGGCGACGGAAGCCTTACCTCCCCGGCGACCATCGCGAGTTACGCCGTCGTCAACTCGAAACTGACCGCCGGTGGCAAGCTTCTGGCCGCGCGGCTGCCGCACGGCTGCAAGCGCTATCTGCGGCTCAACTACGTCGTGACGGGCACCATCGCGGCCGGAAAGATTACTTCCTGCCTTGCCATGGACGTTCAGGCGGACATGCCGGATCCCGTGACGGCGATGTAATCTTTGGAGGAAGGGACACATGCGAAGCACGGCGCATCTTTTCAATACCGCTCTGGCAAGGCTTGGAGGGGAACAGCTTTCCGTCAACATTTCCCCGCTGGAACAGGACAGCCTGGGGCAGCTTTGCCTGAACCTTTTCCCGCATGTGCTGGACATGACCCTTGCCGTCTACGCCTGGGCCTTTGCCACGCGCCGCGTAGCCCTTGCCGCGCCGGTTCTTGAAGCCGTGTCGATAAACCCCGAGTACCCCCACGCCTTCGAACTGCCCGCCGACTGCGTGAAGCCCCTGCGCCTTGAAGGTTACGCCGGGGTTAACCGCGCGCCTCCCTATGTGATTGAAGGGCGCTCCATCCGTTGCGCCCTTCCCCATGCCGTTTTTGTCTACGTTTCCCGAGTTACGGATCCGGCGATGTGGCCGCCGTTCTTTGCCGACGCTCTGGCATGGGCGCTGGCCGGGGAACTGGCCGCCGCCAAAAACAACGATCCGCAAAAACAACAGTGGTGCTATCAGAATCACCGCTACGCCGTAGCCGACGCCGTCGCACTGGAACAGCGGGATCAGAACCCGCGCCGGAAGCGTTCCGAATGGACGGCAGCCCGCCTGGGCGAAGGAGACTATTGATGCCGGGCGTGTCATTACAAAGCAACTTCACGGCGGGCGAACTTTCCCCCAGCCTTTCGGCGCGTGTAGAGCTCTCAAAGTACAACACGGGATGCCGGACGCTGAAAAACTTTCTTGTGCAGTCGCACGGCGGCGCGGTGAAGCGGCCGGGCTTCGAACTGCTCGACGCCCTGCCCGGCGAGGCGGCGCTTGTTCCTTTCGTGTTCAACCGGGAACAGTCCTATTGCCTGTGCTTAGGTGAAAGGTGGCTTCGCGTGGCGGCGCATGACGGTTTCATCCTTGCCGGAGACGGCGGGCCTTACGAGATCGAAAGCCCGTACACCCTGGAGCAGGCCCGGCAAATTTCGTACGCCCAGAGCGCCGACGTGCTGTTCATCGCCTGCCATGGCGTCAGGCCGCAAAAACTCAAGCGTCTGAATCACGATCACTGGGAGTTTGAGGCCATGGTCTTTGAAGCCCCGCTGTCCCCGCCAGTCTGGAGCGACTACGCGGCCAATGAGGACAACGCCTTTCAACTGGCTTACCCCGCAAGCTCCGTCTATTACGTCACGGGCAGCGGCTTCGGAGCCAGATATTACCTTGTCGGCTACAACCTGTACCGCAAAACGGATCCGGCATGGATCGCCGTGAATCACTCCCTGGCATACGCTTCCGGTAACGCCTTCACCCGAGGCCATGATGAGGAAGGCAATCTCACGTATTTCCCGATCAACGAGGACCTTTACCGCCGCACAGGCGCGGCTCTCCCCGTCGCGTTCATACATGAAGCCAGGATGTCTGACGGTTCGGATTCCCCGGCGCAGCGTACCACGTCCTATACCTACCATATCACGGCGCTTGACGCTGAAGGCCGGGAAAGTCCCATGTCCGCGGGCGCGAGCATAACCGGACCCGCGAGCAACAACTGGCAGGGCGCGGATTACATCAAGCTGAGTTGGCTCGGGATTGAGGGAGCCAGGGAATACCGCGTGTACAAGTCCGTTTTCGGCGGGAGGCCGGGATACGTCGCGACAACCGTCGACACGGCATGGCAGGATCACAATGTGCTGCCCTCCATTTCCGAAGGCGCTCCGAAGTACGAGAATCCGTTTCCAAGCGACGACTTCCCCGGAGCGGTCTGCCTGTTTGAGCAGCGTCTCGTGTTCGCTTCAAGCCTGAACAGGCCACAGACCATATGGATGAGCAAGTCCGGCGACTACGGCAACTTCGCCGTCTATGACCCGCTTGCGGCTGACAGCCCCATTGAGCTTACACTGGCGGGCGGGGAAATTTCCACGGCGAACTGGATGGTTTCCCTACGTTCCATGATTATGGGGACATCAGGCATGGAATGGGAAATATCCGGGCGCGGCGAGAGCGCCTTTTCCGCCATGAACAAAAAAGCGACAGGGCAATCGTATTGGGGCAGTTCCCTGAAGCGGGCCATTGTCGTCGGCAACGTCATAGTGCACGTGTCGTCATCCGGCTCGCAGGTGCGTACCCTGCAATACGAATTCGCGGCGGACTCCTACGGCGGCATGGATTTGTCCATAATGGCCGCGCACCTGCTGGAAAAAGAGAGGATTGTCGACTGGACGTACCAGAAAAACCCGGACTCCATCATCTGGGCCGCGCGTTCCGACGGCGTTCTCCTCGGCCTGACCTTCCAGGCCGAACACCAGATTTCGGCGTGGCATCAGCATCATACGCAGGGAAAGTTTAAGGCCGTGTGTTCCGTCCCCCACGGATTCGAGGATTCGCTGTTCGCCGTGGTGGAACGCGACGGTATTTTCTTCCTGGAACGCATGGCCGGACGCTACAAGGGCGGCGATCCTGCGGGCCACGTTTTTGCGGATTCCGCTATGACCTACAATGGAGAGCCCACAAAAATCATTTCCGGCATGGAACACATGAACGGAAAGAGCGTGTGCATAATGGCGGACGGCGCTGTCAATGCCCCGCGCGTGGTGGAAGGCGGGATGATAGAGCTTGACCATCCGGCATCTGTGGTGACGGTCGGCCTGCCTTATACCGCCGACCTTGAAACCATGCCCGTTGAGGTGGTGGGCGGCGACGGCTCAAGTGTGGCCATGAAGAAACAGATCAACGCCGTGGACATTATTTTCCGGGACAGCCTGGGCGTGAAGGTCGGCCTTTCCTTTGATTCTGCGCAGGATGTGAGGTGGAGGACGAACGAGCCATACGGCAAGCCTCCCGCGCCTTTCTCCGGCATGAAACAGATCGTCACGAACAAGCTCGCCGAAAACATCCTGACCGTATGCCTGCGCTCGGATCTGCCGACGCCGGTGACGGTTCTGGCAATCGTGAGCAGGATCGCGGTGAACGGACGATGAAGATATGGAAGATCGTCCCGGCGTTGCCGGAGCATATCCCGGCAATCGCCGCCCGCATGCGGGAAGAGGACAGGCGGGAGGTATGGGCAAGTCACAGGCATACGCCCGGTCAGGCGCTGGAAAATGGTTTGGCCAGGTCAGAACTTGCCTGGACGTGCTTTGTTCACGGTAAGCCCGCGTTCATGTGGGGAGCGGCGCGGCAAGGCAGCCTCATTTCCCGTACCGGCGCGCCGTGGCTTCTCGGCACGGAGGGAATATACATGGTTCGCCGGGAGTTTCTGAAGCAGTCACGCGCCTATGTGGAGTTGATGCAGAAACGCTTTCCGCGTCTGGAAAACTTTGTTCACGCGGAAAACAGGCTTTCAATCCGCTGGCTGCAATGGTGTGGCTTTGTTCTGGATGACATTCCGGAACTGATAAACGACGAGGATTTTTTCATGTTCAGGAGGAACGCGGATGTGTACACCGGTAGCAGCAATGATTGCGGTGACCGTCATCTCAACTGCCGTCAGCATGTACGCGCAGAGTGAGTCACAGCGGGCGCAGGAAAAGAGCGCCAAGGCGGCGGCTACGTTTAACGAGCAGGCTGCGGCCAATGAAGCGGCCACGCAACAGGAGCTTGCCAAAAACGAAATATCGAAGGGCATCGCGGAAAGGGAGCGCCAGCAGCGGCAGGCGGCGCGGGCAATGGGACAGATGCGGGCCGATATGGGAGCTTCGGGCTTTACAATGGATTCCGGCAGCAACCTTTCCCTGTTGGCCGAATCAGCCGCCGAACATCAGTATGATTCCGCCGTCATAAGCTCAAACGCCGAACAGGCGGCATGGCAACATCAGGTTGGCGCTCTGAACGCCACGAACCAGGGGAACCTCGCCTCATGGCAATACGCCAACGCCGCTAGCGGACGTGGCGCTTCCAACCTGGCGATGGCCGGGACCCTTCTGAGCGGCATCTCCAAGGGCATCGGCGGTTACAAAACGTGGTCACAGTTAAATCCCGCTCCAGGCTCGAATTGAGATGGCGCTGACAGTTCCCCATAACAGCCAGGTCGGCATTTCCGTGGCCGGCGTCGGCAAGGCGGCGAATTACGTCAGCGCGTCCTACTTCATGACGCCGGGCCAGTCGGCCATGCCCGAAGCGTTGCGGCATCTTGCGGCGGGCATCGACAATGTTGGAGGCGCGGCGAATCAACTGCTCCTTGAACGCCGTCGAATGCAAAATGCGACGGACATGCTGGCGGACAAAATAGAGTACGAAAACGCCCTGCGGGAGTTTGACAGCGACTACCGCCAGACGAAACAGGGAGTGGACGCGCGGACGGCTGCCGAGGATTACGACGCGTTCCACGGCGAACGCCTTGAGATCCTGCGACAGAAATGGGGAGGCAACCCGTTTCTCATGGAGAATGTTTCGCGCATGGCCGAAGGCATCCGATCGCCTTCCATGAACAATGCATTCGCCTTCAGGGACCAGCAGGAACAAGCGCACATGGAGGCTGTGGGCAAGGCGGAATGGCAGCAAACCCTGTCGAAGCTGGCGGATCCTTCGATTACGTTTGCCGAACGGCAGGCTGTTCTGCGGGACTCGGAGGCAAGTCTGCGTATGCTGTCGGGGCAACGATGGGAGGAAGACGGCGAAGGCGGCGGGCGATGGGTGGGCGGCAGAAATGTGGACGCGGAACTTGACCGGCGGCGGCAGGTTTTCCATTCCGAACATGTGGAAACGCTGGTCGCCCTTGGGAGGACCGTGGAGGCTGCCAAGTACGTGCGTGGCCATACAGGAGACTTCGGGGAACGCTCCAACGATCTTCTGGCGAAAATAAGGGCTGTCGGTGAAAGCAACGCGGCGAGGGGCAGGGAGGCTGCGAAGCGTGCGGAGAAGGAACAGCTTGACGGGGTGTATACGCAATGGCGTGACGAGGCGAAAAAGGCCGGTCTTACCCTTGAGGAACAGCAGGCGTTTATTACGGGCCGCATATCTGACGACCTGAAAACACCAGACGAGCGCGACTACGCGATGCGTTTGGCCAAAATGGATTTCGTTGTCGAAAAGACGCGCCGGGATGCAGGGGACATGGCCGCCATCATGAAGGCGGCGGATGCGACAAAAGACATGCTGCCGTCTGAAAAGGCCGGATGGCTTGACGCGAACTGGAGCGGAAGCCGTGAAGGGCGCGTCGCGGCTGAAAAGGCGATAGCCGAACAGCCAAGGCGAAGCACACCGGAAAACATCGCTCTCTACAACAAACTGCGCGTCATGATCGATACGAAGGAAGTCGTGGATACTACGCAGATCAGCGCCTTCGCCTACAGGAACGGTCTTACGGTTCAGCAGGGCAAAGACGCTGAGGCGTATCTGCAATCCGGCGGCAAGGACGGCGCGGTGAAGGTCAAGTCAGTCCAGGACGAATGGATGCGCCTGAATCCCGGCAAAAAGAAAGAGCAGATGCCCGTCGATCTCCCGGACATCGTTCGCGGATATTGGGAACCTGGGAAGTTCGTTAACCAGAATGAGATGACCAGAGTAATAGCCGCTCTTCTGATGGCTGGTGAAACACGAACGGGCGACTCGGCGTTTGCCGGATTCGGCGTTGACGAAACGCGGGAAGAGGCGATACGCAACAACAGGCTTGGCGGGTGGCTTTCCGATGATGACGTGTCAGCGTTCAAGGAACTTGAAAAAAGCGGCGAAGCGGAGAGCGTCAAAAAAGAGATCGTGGAGTATTTCGACACGGCTGTGGGCGGGAAATCCGGGATTAATGTCACTCCGCGCATGATGCTCGACTGGAAAAAGCGCTATCCCAACGGTGTGCGACAGGCGGT